>PAFJ01000025.1 GCA_002704325.1 Gammaproteobacteria bacterium
GCGAAAATCCTTAGGAGAAACTATGAAAACAATGGCGAAAATTTTGTCGGTGGCGACCGCAATGACTGGCACCGCTATGGTACCTGTTGCTGCCCATGCTGACGTGTCCTACAACGTAGGTTTTGTGTCCGAATACTACTACCGCGGCTTCTTCCAAAAGAGCTCGTCAGCCAGTGCGGGGCTGGACTTTGAACAGGGCGGTTTTTATGCAGGTGCCTGGACTGCAGACGTTGGAGATGGTTTAGAAGTTGATGGATACTTCGGATATGGCGTCGAAATGGGCGACGTGTCGGCGGGAGTTGGCTTCACTGGTTACTATTACACTGGCGACTTCGATAATACGTACGAGGAAATTAATTTTAATGCAGGCTATGGGCCGCTCAGCCTGGAGTACTCGGTGGGAACATATGATGACCCTGCTGCAGAACAAGATTACAGCTTCACAGCGCTATCGGCCGACCTTGGCGCAGGATTTTCTGCGACCTATGGCAGCTTCGGCCAAGACTTCGCGGGTGCATACTTTCAAGCAGATTACGGGTTTTCAGTAGCAGAACTCGATCTAGGTGTGTCAATGGTCTTCCCAGACGATGACATCGGCGGTGGCGAAGCCATCGTGCTCTCTGTTGGTAAAAGCTTCTAGTCTCTCCCCCCCAGCTTAAACAACAGATCAAAAGGCCTCTCCGGAGGCCTTTTTTTTCCTTGAAAATCCTTCAGTCANTNGCAGGCCTTGTTCCNAGGGNAAAGATCGAAATCCNAGCGCCTCGATCATGTGGGNTTGGCTAATTTTATCTTGGCCNTCTATGTCGGCTATGGTGCGGGCGATGCGCCACACTTTGTGGTAGCTCCGAGCGGACAGCTGAAACTGTTCGAGAGCCCTAGTTAGAAAGCCCTGGTCAAGTCCTGCTAGAGCCATTTCCTGCTGCAGATGCTTGGCGCCTAGCCAGCTGTTAGTGCACCCCTGTCGCTGCGATTGACGAAGCCTCGCGATTCTTTAACCGCGCCCTCGGCTAGGACAACAATAGTAGTCCGAGGTAAGCCCGCTGCAATATGGCACTCGACGGTAACAGGATAAGCCTGAAGCCCGACTACGGCGCGTGCAAGAATTGCAGTGACCCCATTGCTTGGTGCTGCCCTAGTTAGTTAATGGTGGCTAGCTTTTCGGATCTTGTTCAAGCGCTTCGAGTCGAGCTTCTAAGTGCTGCAGTTGAGCTTGTATATTTTCAAGCAAAGCTATTTGCGCNTCATAATCNGCTTTGGCGACGAGTTCAAACTTATCTAGCAGGTTCTCGCGCAAGGCCTCAATTGCGTTGNTTATCGTGTTTTCAACATTCGCGGTCGGCGCTGTGCCAATGCCGGCGGTTAGTTTGGCTTTAAGGTCCTCGCGCAGCATGTCGAGCAATATTTTGAGGGACTGGGACGATTCCATGGTTGAGNTNCTCCCTGATTGTGNATCGCAGTGTAAGCGTTGCGCTCTNCGGTAGAAATATCCGAAATGCTGAAATNTCTGCCTNGGCTGGCTTACACCTCGTAAGTACCCGCCATGCCTCAGCCNTATTCGATGGGGCGCCTGCGCTAAATTAACGCACTTTTATGACGCGGNCGCATTANTTTGGTGCATAAATNCNCNGTNNTTNCAGGNGGCGCTGNCTTNAAGTNACTGAAANTNTNNATATTTTTATTTGGCATACAACGTGCAGCTTTTTTAAGGGCCAGCTGTGGTCGTCGGTGAGCGTNATCCCTGTGCGTACGTCAGTTGGAATGGGTTGACCATGCTCAGCATGGTCGGAGTAAANGGGCTTTGCAGCTTGGANCGAGATGCGCTTACGCATTTCACTGACGGAGAANGAAGTTGGAAGATGTAGTTCAGTTAGCGTATTCGNTTGATACGCTCTACTTTTTNGTGATGGGGGCTTTGGTCATGTTTATGGCTCCAGGCTTTGCNATGCTNGAAGCGGGCATGGTCAGGACGAAAAGCACCTCGGAAATTTTNACNAAGAATATTGCGCTATTTTCGATAGCGTCTCTTATGTATCTCATTTGCGGATACAGCATCATGTATAGCGATGGGGCCGGATGGATCCCCGGATTCGGNACTTACTTGGGCGGTGGNGACAACACCGTAGAGGAAGTTTTGGCGTCAGGCGGAGACGTNTATTACTCNGGAGCGTCGGACTTNTTNTTCCANGTAGTNTTNGTNGCNACNGCGATGTCCATTATNTCAGGCGCTGTGGCAGAGAGAATGAAGCTACTCGCCTTCCTTATTTTCGCTGTGGTAATGACCGGCTTCATTTACCCTGTTCAAGGGTTCTGGAAATGGGGCGGCGGTGCGTTAGACGAAGCTGGTTTTCTAGACTTCGCCGGATCTGGCGTGGTGCACATGTGCGGAGCAACTGCAGCACTCGCTGGTGTAATACTCCTTGGCGCCCGCAAAGGTAAATACAACGACGATGGAACGGTCAATGCGATCCCCGGAGCAAACATGCCTTTGGCAACGCTCGGNACGTTCATCTTGTGGTTTGGTTGGTTTGGATTCAACGGCGGCTCCGAGTTGATCGTAAGCAACGTACTTGAAGCTAACGCTGTNGCTTTGATCTTTGTAAACACAAACACTGCCGCCGCAGCCGGAGCGATTGCCGCTCTCTTGGCCTCGCTGATTTTCGGCGGTGGCAAGGCCGACCTGACGATGGCTCTAAACGGAGCGCTTGCAGGTCTAGTCTCAATTACCGCGGAACCGTTAACCCCAACNCCAGGTGCGGCTTTGCTAATTGGAGCAGCAGGTGGAGTCATCGTTTACTTCTCGATACTTGGGTTGGATAAGGTTCTGAAGATCGACGATCCGGTCGGGGCAATCTCGGTGCACGGGACGTGTGGTATCTGGGGATTGATTGCCGTTTGCTTTACCAACGGCGACGCAACCATNGGTTCGCAACTCATGGGTATAGCGGTCATCTTCCTCTGGACATTCGTTACTGCCGGAATAGTTTGGATGCTCCTGAAGGTAACCATAGGAATCCGAATCTCTGAAGCAGAAGAAGAAGCTGGAGCTGATGCAACNGACATCGGTATTGANGCTTACCCCGAATTCACTAGGTAATTCGTATCAATCGAGCGGCCCTCTTGGGCCGCTCGCGTTTCAGGGTATAAGGATCGTCAACAATGGATCCCCTCCCCTTAAGAAGATTGGAGCCGTAATACGTAGTCGCGGCCCGTTGCACGCTCAACAGGAAAAATCATGAAGCTCGTTACCGCGATTATAAAACCTTTCAAACTCGATGACGTCAGGGANTCCTTACAAGCGGTCGGTGTGCAAGGTATGACAGTGACAGAAGTCAAAGGTTTCGGNCGGCAAAAGGGTCACACCGAGCTATATCGAGGCGCGGAGTACGTAGTCGATTTTTTGCCCAAGGTAAAGATCGAGGCAGTTATTGAAGATGATATGCTGGAGCAGGCGCTTGAAGTGATCTGCAATTCGGCTTCGACAGGCAAGGTCGGTGACGGCAAAATCTTTGTATCCAGCTTGGATGAGGTTGTCAGGATCCGAACTGGCGAAACAGGATCAAGCGCAATTTAGACCGTCCGCGTGGGCTNGCATAACGGCCCAATTGGTANTTCTGCAGACGCAGTAATCGGGAAAACGAGCTCTTCNAAACCGTGTTAAGCCATCAAAATGATGCTTGCACCGGCGACATTGATTCAATATATTCGGGTTTCGTTCACCTCGTTCTGAGGCGGAAGTAGGTAAATCATTGACCGAAGGAACGCGCTGAGAGTCTCACGCGGCTTTCGCGTGGGCGTTTATAAAACGAAACTTGAGGCATGATGATATGACAAACTACTACAGAGGATCGAAGGCTCCAGTAAAAGCCCAAAGGGATGGAACCGCAAGAAAGTCTGGCACCTATCGTGGAATTCCCCATGATGGCCAGGCTCATGAACGCAGCAAAATGAACCATGGTCTCTATCGTGGTGTTAAGTGGCAATGAGAATATAAAGGGCCCTCGGGCCCTTTTTTTTGGAGGGTTCAAAACAATCTGTTATTGGGCTCGCACTGGACAGAGCGGTTGGAATTGACAATCGCATTCGTAAAAACGAACTACGCCAACTGGAGAGGTTGCTGGAATACCAAAGTTCAGGTTAACCGGAGCTGGTCTTAGATGTTCTAGGCCACCCATTGGCTAGATTGCCGTGGCTAAACAATCCGTCTTGACGGTGAGTTCAGCGAAATTTCCTGCTAGCTCTTTTTGATGATAGCCTCGCACCGAAGACGCTCCTCTCTGTGNTGGTATTGTGTCGGTTAGGGCGCTCGCCAACGGAAACATAGGAAATGAACTCAATTAAATGAGGAATGGAAAATGAAGTTATTAACCGCAATCATTAAGCCCTTTAAGCTAGACGATGTGCGTGAAGCGCTTTCGGAGGTTGGGGTTCAAGGGATGACCGTAACTGAAGTACGTGGCTTTGGTCGACAGAAAGGCCATACCGAGTTGTATCGTGGCGCGGAGTACGTCGTCGACTTTCTGCCAAAGGTGAAGGTCGAAGTAGCCATAGATGACGGCTTGCTAGAGGGCGCTATTGAGGCGATCACGAGCGCGGCCAGTACTGGCAAGGTTGGTGACGGCAAAATCTTTGTATCCTCTCTGGACGAAGTTGTGCGCATCCGTACCGGTGAAACCGGTGCTGGCGCCGTATAGGGTCCAGCTTGCCGCGGCGTTGAAGTCGCACACGGCAAAAAGGCTGCCTCGGCAGCCTTTTTTGTGTCCGTAATGCTTTGTGCTGCTGCCAAAGTCGCGGCGTCTAGCTTAAAATAGCACGCCCTAGACGTAGACAACGGCCCGACTGTTGCGATTAACGAATTATGAAATATAAAAGCACCCGCGGTGGCGTGGCT
This sequence comes from Gammaproteobacteria bacterium, assembly GCA_002704325.1. Taxonomy (GTDB): domain Bacteria; phylum Pseudomonadota; class Gammaproteobacteria; order Pseudomonadales; family Azotimanducaceae; genus UBA4421. Next base: position 4,889 of record PAFJ01000025.1, read on the forward strand.
GGCCTGGGCTTTACTGACGCGCTGTTAATGGGNTTAGCCTCCGACGGNGGCTTACTTGTCCCTGAGTCGATCCCAGATGTCACCTCCGAGCTTGAAGACTTGCGTCATTGTTCCTTTGTTGAGTTGGCCCAGCATATCGTTGGAATGTTTGTTGANGATATCGATACGCCGACCTTAAACCGTCTCATTACCGAGGCATACAGCACTTTCGATCATCCAGAGGTGGTAGGTTGGCATGAACTGGATAAGGTCACGGTGGTGGAATTGTTTCACGGCCCGACCCTCGCGTTCAAAGACGTCGCACTGCAGTTGTTGGGTCAGTTATTCCAGCACGTGCTCGCCTTGCGCAATCAACGCCTCAATATTTTGGGCGCGACCAGTGGCGATACAGGCAGTGCGGCGATTGCAGGGGTGCGCGGCCAGGATAACGTCGACATTTTCATCCTGTATCCGAAAGGCCGCGTGAGTCCGCTGCAAGAGCTACAGATGACAACCGTTAGTGACAGCAATGTGCATTGCATCGAAGTCGATGGCACTTTCGATGATTGCCAGCGAATAATGAAAGACACCTTTTCAGATCTTGATTACAAGGAAAAATACCAGTTGGGCGCCGTCAACTCCGTCAATTGGGCACGGGTGCTGGCACAGATTGTCTATTATGGTTATGCAAGTCTGAAAACGCCTACGGCTGCACAATTTTCGGTGCCGACAGGGAATTTTGGCAATGTGTTTGCAGCGTATCTTGCGCAAAGAATGGGTTTTCCGATCAACAAGCTTATTGTTGCAACTAATGAGAACGATATCCTCGCGCGTTTCTTCGCAACTGGCGAGTATGCCTCGGGCGAAGTGCACCAGACCGTGTCTCCAGCTATGGATATTCAGGTTGCGAGCAACTTTGAGCGTTTTTTATTCTATTATTTTGGCGAGGACAGCCAGCGTCTTCGCGGATTCATGTCTGACTTTGCAGCGACCGGTCGCGCTGGGCTCGGTGCGGCGCCGGAAACCAGTCTGTTTGCTGCTGTAGCTATTGACCAAACGCAAACCCTAGCGGTCATGCGCGATATAAATGCGCGGTTTGATTATGTGCTAGATCCGCATACTGCCGTGGGCGTGGCTGCCGCTCAGCAACTGTGCGTGGCAGACGAGCCCGTGCTATGCATTGCGACGGCGCATCCCGCAAAGTTTCCAGATGCGGTTAGCCAAGCAACCGACACCATGCCAACGCATCCGAGTTTGGATGCCTTATCAGGATTGCCGCAGCGCAAGCGTTCATTGCGAGCCGATCTTTCCACCGTTAAACGGCATCTGGCGAAATCGGTGCTCGCCTAGCGGGATTATTTTTTGCTGTCTGCCAAGCGCGCTTCGATTAAATCAATTTTACCAACAACCTCGCTCAGGTTATTGACTTCGTATTGTGGCTGCGCAGCTTTATCAACCGATTGCGCGCCGTTTAAGTTCACCCACACGCTGTGCATACCAACACCACTGGCGCCATTGATATCATCGTCGAGGTGATCGCCGATATGCAGGCATTGGCTGGCTGCAACGCCGGCTTGGTCAAGTGCTGCTTGGAACATGCGTGGATCGGGTTTGCTGGCCCCGACCTGTGCACTGGAGATGGCCCCTTGTAAATAGTGACTTATGCCCGTGCGTTCTGTGTCGGCGTTACCGTTGGTCAAAGCGTATATGGGGTAGCGTGCGCTCAGGGTTTGCAGCATTTCTAATGCATCGGGAAAGAACACAACCCGATTGCGCCCTGCGAAAAATACCTCGAACGCCGCTTCGGCTAGCTTACGTGCCTCATCTANGGGGTAGTGGGCTGCGCGCATCACATTGAACAATACTTCGATCCTTAAGCGACTCAGGTCGTGACGCAAATTCGCATGCTGTTGCAGCGTCTGGTTACGTAACTCCACCATGTCTGATGACGCATAAATTTTATGGGCCGCANCTGCGTATTGCGCTAACCACTGCACTAGCTCCTGTTCTGCTGCGCGTATGGTCTTCTCTACATCCCACAGCGTATTGTCCAAGTCTAATGTGATCAGTTGTAGACTATTCACTCTTGAGCCTCGGTGTTGCGTGCCCGCGGGTGGGCTTTGTCATAGACCTTCGCCAGATGTTGAAAGTCTAGATGGGTATAAATCTGGGTTGTTGCTATATCTGCATGACCGAGTAATTCCTGAACTGCCCGAAGGTCGCCTGAAGATTCAAGCATATGCGTCGCGAAGCTGTGTCGAAGCATGTGTGGGTGCAGCGAATCTTCGCCAAGTTGCCGCTGTGCGACGCGTTTAATGCGGCTCTGGATCGTACGTGGACTCAGTGGCCCGGTGCCACGGCCTGGCAACAGCCAACTGTCTGCCAGTGGATTCGGATGCGCGCCTAGCCAGCGCTTCAGCGCTTTTACGCAATGTCGTCCCAAAGGTACAAGCCTGCGTTTGTTGCCCTTGCCGAGCACATCAACAAACCCCTGGTTAAGGTCGAGATCAGCTATCCGCAGATTCACCACTTCGCTAAGGCGTAAGCCGCTGCCGTAGAAGAGCTCTAGGATCGCTTGGTCACAGATCGCACGGTCGTCTTTTTGGGCAGCAAAATCCAACAGCTGCGACGCTTTATCGGCATCCAATACTTTGGGGAGATTGCGTTTCGCTTTAGGCGCTGAAACCAACCGTGCTGGATTTACCGCAATAAGCTGCCTGCGCAGCAGATGCTCGTAGAAGCTGCGTACCGCAGAAAGATGACGCTGGATGGTTTTTGCGGTGAGCTGTCTGTGATGTAGGCCACTGACGAAGCGCTGTATGTCTTTTGGGTCGGCTTCTGCGCAGGCCTTATTAAGCTCNCCTATATAACGTTGTAAGTCTCGTCTATAGGCTTGTAGTGTATGTGCAGAATAGCGCTTACTGTGCTGCAAATGACTGAGGAATTCTTTAACTAGGCCCGGATTGTCCGTCATGACGCGCCGAGCCGGTTCATGACTTTGGCTAGAATATCGGCAATGTACTGGACGAATAAGGTATCCATGTTTTTTGCAAACCGGGTAGGGCTGCGGCTGCCAATGCACAACACGCCGCTGCCTTCGCGGACTTTGAGTTTAAGCAATACGGCACTGCCCGTTTCGTCGTGGTCTGACATCGGAAATAGATCGTGTAGCTCGTCTTGGCGCAGAACTGTGCAACTGGCTTCGCCGCCGTTTTGTAGATGAAGGCATGGCAACTGCTCAACATGATGCTGAATATGATCAAGAGCAAGCGCAAGATTGGCCGCTGCTAAATGTGCGCATACGAAGTCCGCTTCGAAATCGACTAAAACGTGGGTTGCCAGAACCTCGTTTAACTCATGCCAAGAGTTGACTTCAAGTAACGCTAGATTGAGCGATCGGGTCTTGGCGAAAATTTCATCATTACTGCGCGCGGCATGGAGCAGCTCGTTCATGCGGCGGCGCATCGTCATGTTGCGTTCACGCAAAATCGCCACTTGGTGCTCGATCAGTGAAACCGCTTTGCCGGATTCGTGAGACAGGCTCAATTCGGCAATGGCGGTGGCGTGCCGCTGAAAAAAATCCGGATTAGAACGTAAGTAATCCAGCATCTCTTGGTCGCTCAATGCTTCGCCCGCCAAGCGTAGGCTCGGGTCTTTTGATTTCGAGTCGCGTGGTCGAAATGGCATCAAGTTACTCCTTCAATTCTAGCTCCCCGGTGAACACTAGGGCGGCTCCACCGGCCATGGTAATAGGTTGATTCGGTCCAGACCAACGAATTCGCAGCTTCCCACCTGGCAGTGAAACTTTTACCTGTGCATCGACTAAATTGCGGCTTCGTGCCGCTACCACCGCAGCGCTCGCGCCCGTGCCACAGGCGCGGGTTTCGCCAACCCCGCGTTCATAGACGCGGAGTCGAATGAACGATCTATCGACCACTTGACAGAAGCCAATATTTGCCTGGTTTGGGAATGCGCCATGGGTGCTCAGTGCCGCTCCAAGTGATGCCACGTCGATTGTGGCGATTTTGTCCACAAACACGACTCCGTGCGGGTTGCCCGTAGACACTGCGGTGACTTCGAAGCCGCTGCCGCCGGCCTCTAATACCGCCGTATTGGTGCCGGTATTTGAAATAAATGGGACGGCGCTTGGGTCGAGTGATGGCACAGGCAAGGTGGTTTCAATGACCGTTGGGCTGCGTTCTTCAAGCAGTTTTGTCTGCAATACGCCGCCCTTGCTGTGCCAGCTCAATTGCGTTTTTTTGCTGAGGCCTAAATGACGTGCCAGCCAAGCGACGCAGCGGGTGCCGTTGCCGCATTGTTCGGCTTCGCTGCCGTCGGCGTTGTAGATAAGGTAGTGGAAGTCAGCGTCTGGCTGTTTTGGCGGCGCTATGACGAGCAGCTGGTCGAAGCCGATGCCCTCATGACGCTGGGCCCATCGTTGAATCTGATCAGTAGGCGCCGCATCGTCGTCGGTNACGGCATCCAGCACCATGAAGTCATTACCGAGGCTGTGCATCTTATAAAATCTAACCATCGGCTACTGCCCCTGANGCAATTCCAGTCGCAGTTGATCCTGAATAGTTTCTCGGCGTCTTATGCACTTGATGTCAGCACCGTCGACTAGAACCTCCGCTGCGCGTCCACGGGAGTTGTAATTCGAGGCCAAACACATGCCATAGGCTCCAGCAGAAAGTACCGCGAGTAGCGAGTCTTCGCTGAGCCTAAGGGCTCTGTCTTTGGCAAGAAAGTCCCCTGACTCGCAGATTGGCCCGACAATATCCAGTTGCTGAACAGGGTTTTCAGCGCCGAACCCATCTACAACAACGATGTCGTGCCAGGCTTGGTACAGCGAGGGTCGTATCAGATCATTCATTGCGGCATCTACNACCGCAAAGCCTCTGGCATCCCCGCGGCCAGGCTTTATATATTCGACTTGGGTCAACAACAGTCCGGCGTTGGCGGTCAAGGAGCGCCCTGGCTCCACTCGCAAGGGTAGCTGTCGTGGGCCGAGTAGCTCATTCAGTTGTGCGCCGTAGGCATCCAGATCTAACGCTTGTTCATCTTGATAGCGCACCCCAAAGCCGCCTCCCAGATTGATGTGTTGCAGCTCGATACCTCTAGCAGACAACGCGTCGACAATATCGAGGACACTATTGAGTGCTTGGAGCAAGGGGTCGGTGGTAGCGATTTGCGAACCTATGTGGCAATCGATTCCTTCGATTTTCAGCGCGTTCGCCTCGGCAGCTATGGAATAAAGCGCTAACGCTGTGTCTGCATCAACTCCAAACTTATTGTTCTTTAATCCAGTAGAGATGTATGGATGTGTCTTTGCATCAACGTCAGGGTTAACGCGTATTGAAATGGGCGCGATTTTTTGGGCTAACTCGGCGCGGTGCTGGATGCGGAGTAACTCGCTACGACTCTCGACGTTAAAACAACCCACCCCGACCTTAAGGGCCAGATCAATCTCGGCAATGGACTTGCCGACACCTGAAAAGATGATCTCTGCTGGATCCCCACCAATAGCCAGAATTCGGCTGAGTTCTCCGCCGGACACGATATCGAACCCGGCTCCTAGATCCCTAAATAGGCTCAAGATTGCCAAATTTGAATTTGCTTTCACCGAATAGTGAATTCTTGCATCGAGAGGCTGCAGTGCTGAGGCCAATTGCTGATACTGGGTGCGCAGTGTTTGTGCAGAATAGACAAAACAGGGCGTGCCAAATTGGTCCGCGATTTGTCTAAGTGGTACCTGCTCTAAAGCAAGTAGATTGTTGTTTTGCGTCAGCGCATGACGGGGTTCACAGCTCATAATGATATTGCTCGGGCCGCTGTCATAGCCGTGAACGTGCTCTTCTCGGTCTTTGCTTGGGCCCTATCTTCCGGCAACTGCAGTGGGCCTTTGTGCCCGCAAGTAGCGACTAGCGCGCACAGCGCAATAACGATCGTCCATGACATTGACATAAATTACCCTAGTGACGTGCTAAATCCTAAACTTCAATTGTTTTTAGGCGAGACAACCCAGCCTGAGCCTGCGCTCGCACTTGATTAGGCGCGGTGGCACCAAAATGGTCTCGCGCTGCGATTGAACCTTCCAAGCTCAGAACGTCGTATACATCCTTCTCGATCGGCCCATCTGCAGCACCGTTCAATTCTTCTAAGCTCAACGCTTCAAGAGGCTGGTTGCGTTCGACTGCGCGCTGTACCGCACCGCCCACTAGTTCGTGCGCGTCGCGGAACGGCACACTCTTGCGCACCAAATAATCGGCCAAATCCGTAGCCGTGGTATACCCTGCAAGTGCTGCATCTCGCATCTGCTCTTTATTCGCAATTAGATTAGGAATTAGACCGTTAAGAGCGATCAAGCAGTCACTCAGGGTGTCGATGCTGTCGAAGAGCGGCTCTTTATCTTCCTGATTATCCTTATTGTAGGCTAGCGGTTGGCTCTTCATTAACGTCAGCAACGACAGCAAGTTACCGTTAGTGCGCCCTGTTTTGCCACGAATCAACTCTGGAACATCAGGATTCTTCTTCTGCGGCATGATGCTAGAGCCGGTGCAAAATCGGTCCGGCATCGTGACAAAAGAAAATTGTTGGCTCGACCACAAGACGAGCTCTTCGCACCAGCGCGATAAGTGCGTCAAGGTGAGGGCTGCCACGGCACAAAACTCAATTGCAAAATCTCGATCGCTGACGGCGTCTAAAGAGTTCGCACAAACGCCGTCAAAACCCAAAAGCTCTGCGAGATAGACTCGATCAGGACAATAGGGAGTGCCGGCAAGTGCCGCAGCGCCCAACGGCANTTGGTTGGTGCGCTTTCGACAGTCCTGTAGACGATCCAGATCGCGTTCTAACATTGCGAACCATGCCATTAAATGGTGCCCAAAAGTGATTGGTTGGGCGGCTTGCAGATGGGTAAAGCCGGGCATGAGCGTATCGCTATGATCCAAGGCCAGGGTTGCGAGCTCCCGCAGTAAGCCTTCGCCTTCCTGAGTGATTGCGTCGATAGAGTNACGTAGGTGTAGGCGGATGTCCGTGGCGACTTGATCGTTGCGTGAGCGCCCGGTGTGTAACTTTTTGCCGGTCGCACCGATGAGTTCGATTAAACGGTGTTCAATGTTCATGTGGACGTCTTCTAGCTCGACCCGCCATATGAATTTATTGGACTCTATTTCCGCGAGAATTTCTTGCAGGCCAGCGACGATCGCACCGGTCTCATTAGGGCTTAGGACGCCTATTTTCTCAAGCATCTGGGCGTGCGCCGTGGATCCGGCAATGTCCTCCCGATACAACCTGCGGTCGAAGCCAACCGATGCCGTAAAGCGCTCCACAAATTGGTCGGTGGCCTCAGAGAATCGTCCGCGCAAGAGCGGTCCTGTTTCCGTNGGCGAAGTCTTGTTAACAGGTGTGTTATTCTCGTTCATCTAAGTATCGACTTTCTCAGAATGTTGGGTGGTTGGGTCAATGGCTGTTATTGATGCCTACCGCCCGGTTTTAGGTTTAGGGAGTATAGCAATCTTGGCAAACGGTCCGCTCACTTTGTTAATCGTCACTGAGAACGTAAAGAGCCTGGGAGGGGAGTAGTGTGGCAGAAAAAAATGGTAGCTCTCTGCTAGAAAGACGGGAAGGTTCGGATTATCAGTTTCCGTCGCTTCTTACAGTAGACAAGCTCGTCGTCATGTTTTTATTTAGCGGCGCTTCTGCGGTGGTTCTGCTGCTGAATGTCCCGGCAGCCACTTTTGTGCACTTTCGTTTCGGTTTTATCCTTTGTCTCTGTCTATTGCTAAGTTGTGCGGTACCTTTAACGCTGCTGCGCAATTGGTTAAATCAATTACCATTTCGCATAGCGACTGCTGTGGTGCTGCTAACGTCTTTGAGCGCCGTGACGCTGGTGCATTTTCTGACGTTAGACTACACCCCCGATACCCTCTTAGATCACGTTGGCCTAAGTCAGCGCCTTATGATCGCGCTGGTTATTTGCATCAGTTATCTACGCTATAACTATGTCCGCCAGAGCATCCAACGGCGCGAGGAGTCGGAGCTGCACGCACGCATTCAAGCGCTGCAGTCGCGCATCCGCCCGCATTTTCTATTCAATAGCATGAACATAATCGCGAGCCTCATTCCTGTGGACCCGGACACTGCCGAAACTGTCGTGGAGGATTTGTCAGAGTTGTTTCGCGCCAGTCTTCAAGAGGAAGGTAGTGAGGTCAGTATTGAAGAGGAGCTTGATTTGTGCCGGCGGTACATGCGCATCGAATTCTTGCGCCTAGGCGACCGCCTTAATATTGATTGGCAGATAGAGGCCGCTAAGGATTCGGTGCGGATNCCCTTACTCACATTGCAACCGTTGTTAGAGAACGCGGTTTATCACGGGGTTGCGCCATTGCCTGAGGGCGGTACGATTACGGTGTCGCTAACATATACGCAAAACAGCTACACGGTTAAGGTCTGCAACCCGCTCCCGGCCCAAGACTTGAGTCAAGCGGTAGACAGCAAGTATCCTTCCTCCCAGAACAGAGGAAACCAGTTGGCGATTAAAAACATTCGTTCCCGTTTGGATGTGTTGTATGGGAAACGAGCCCGGTTGGAGACGCGAGTCAGTGATCACGAGTTCGTCACGGAAATCACGTTACCCAAATCCCCAACTGCTCGCTAAATGGAGGGCCAATGCGGATATTAATCGTAGACGATGAAACGCTTGCGCGCGATCGTTTGCTGAGAATGTTGCANTCNGANGGGCGGCATGAGGTGATCGCTGATGTAAGCACCGGGGCGGAAGCTTTAGAAGCGAGCGAGCGATTACTGCCGGATCTGGTTTTGTTAGACATCCGCATGCCCGGGATGGACGGAATTGAAACAGCGGGCCATTTTTTGACGCAAAAAGAATCGCCCGCTGTTATTTTTTGCACCGCCTACGAAGAGCATGCCATTCAAGCCTTTGAGATGCAGGCAGTTNGGTATTTGTTAAAACCGGTGCGGAAGAGTGAATTGATGGAAGCGATAGAGCGCAGCACGTCGCTCAACAGGGTGCAGTTGTCAGCCTTGCAGGCAGCGAATGACACGCGTCGCATCCATTTGTGCGCAAGAACTTACAAGGGCATGCGTCTGATTAACATAAAAGATATTCGATACCTNCAGGCCGACCAAAAATACGTTACGGTTCGCGACGAGCAGCAAGAAGTGATTGTTGATGAAACCCTAAGAGAGCTNGAGCACGAATTTGCCGATGTCTTTGTGCGAGTGCATCGTAATGCGCTAGTTNCACGTAAGCACATTGTTGGNCTTGAAAAAGGCGTCACNGGACAAATCGTTATGCGATTAGACGGTGTTGCAGAAACAGTTGACATCAGCCGCCGCCATTTGCCAGCGGTACGAAAAATCTTGAAGAATATTTAGGCCGCGTTAATGAAAAGCCTCCGTATCGCCACACGCGAGAGNCCTCTCGCACTTTGGCAAGCTGAATTCATTCGCGATGAATTGNTGCGTCATCATCAATCTTTGTCGGTAGAGCTCATAGGAATGACAACTAAAGGTGATCAGTGGTTGGCGTCTCCACTGAGTGAGGTTGGTGGCAAAGGGCTCTTTATCAAGGAGCTTGAGCANGCCATGTTGTCGGATCGTGCAGATATCGCTGTGCACTCGATGAAAGACCTGCCCGCTGTCTTGCCTCCAGAGTTTATTTTACCCGTGATCGCATTCCGTGCCGATCAGCGAGACGTGCTTGTTAGCCCTTTGGGTGGTCTAGACGACCTGCCGGAGGGAGCCCATGTGGGCTCTTCGAGCCTGCGACGGCANGCGCAGCTGTTGAGTTATCGTCCGGATCTGCGCATGTCCTCTATTCGTGGAAACGTGGGAACCCGCTTGGGTAAACTCGATAGTGGNGAGTACGATGCGATAGTCCTCGCGGCGGCAGGCTTGCAACGTCTAGGTTTGAACCGCGCCGATGTCAGCCCAATTCCTATTGAGATCTGCTTGCCGGCCCCTGGTCAGGGCGCACTTGGGGTTGAATGCGTTGCAAATAGTCCGGCGTTGGAGTTGTTACGGCCACTTATGGATGCGAATACTGATCGATGTGTCCGCGCCGAACGAGGCGTAAGCGCTGGCCTCGGCGCCGACTGCGCGCTTCCAGTCGCCGCACAAGGGGTGTTAACTGAAACTGCAGAAATTTCTCTGTCTGCGCTCGTTGCTGACGCGTCAGGGCAGCGTATATTGAGGGCGCAAGGGTTGGGCAAGGAGCCCGAGGCAGTGGCGGCAGAGGTCGTGAATCAACTCTACGCTGCGGGTGCTCAAGAAGTTTTAGATTCGATACGCCACATAAACTAGCGTAAACGCAAGATGATTGAGCAAGGCAGTGACAGTTGGGCGTAACGACCCCGTGGATTACCTATAGCCAGCCAGGTGCTGAGCGTTTAGCCCAGCAGCTGCGTGACGCCGGGTTCTCGCCCATCGTCGAACCTGCAACAGCGATTCAGTTTTTGCCTTGGTCTGTGCCGGCGCAGTTACCTGATCGAATTATATTTTTATCCCAGCACGCGGCCTTTAGGTTCTTGCAGACTCCAGATGCGTTATCGGTCGCGTCGCGTTGCGAATTCTTGGCGGCTATTGGTGAGCGTAGTGCCGAGTCGTTACGCAGATCAGGTTTACGTGTGGTTGTTCCGGAACTAGAGCATTCAGAGGCTCTGCTGACTTTGCCCGAGCTCCGGCCAGTGGCGGATGGAGGGTTGCTGCGGCCCGCGGATACGGTCTGGCAGGTCGGCGGCACAGGTGGGCGTAACCTGATTGCCGATACACTAGCGGATAAGTGCCGCTGGCAACGCTGTGACGTGTACAAGCGGACCGGCGTAAACCTTGATCACGTCGACATTGCACATGTTGGGGCGCTTGTGGTGGGGTCCATCCATGGCTTAGAACAGGCAGTGGCGCACTGGCNCGCTTGTGGTGGTGCACCAAACATTCCGGTCATTGCGCCTTCGGGCCGAGTGGTCACGCGCGCGAAACAGTTGGGCTTCACCTGCTGCTTTAACGCGCTAGGAAATGACGGGGTGTCGATAATTAAGGCCCTAAGAGCTGCGCTGGGATGATCGAATNGTCTTGTTCTCGGTGAATTGTTAGCGGCTTTGTGTTGAAGTACCGAAGGATTTTTTGGGCAAATAGGTATACCTAATGGCTGATCCAGCGCCAGAGCATTTGGACGTTTCCGGGCGTGATTCTGCAGCGGCCAGACTTTCAAGCAGCGCTAAGCTCTTCATCGTACTTAGTCTAATTTTGGGCGCCGGGGCCGTGTCTTGGTCCGCATGGACCTATAAACAGGTGAGCGGGCTGAAACTTGCGTTAGAACAGCGTCAGCAGACGGCGCAGGAAATTTTAGTATTGCAGCAGCAGTATGAAGATGTTGCAAAGAGTCAAAGCGACCTTCTAGAACAGTTGCTTGAATTAGATACTCGCGCTGGGGCGTTAGATAATGCGTTGGGCCGTGCTGGAATTGAAACAGAACAGCGCTTGGCTATGGTTACGAACGAACTCAGTAGCGAGATCCAAAAACTCGCCCGCGATTCCTCTCAAGCGTCGCAGTTTATAAAGTTGTTAGAGGTGCGGTATTTGCTGCGCACTGCAGCAATAGGTCTGCATTTTCGGCAGGATATAAGCGCGACAGTGTTGCTACTCGAACGTGTGCTTGATCAACTCGACGCATTGGATGGCTTGGCGCTGCTGCCTCTAAAAGCACAAGTTAAAAAAGACTTAGCGTCTCTGCAACGAATCGAAAACGGCGCTACCAATGATACGTTGCGAAAACTCGCAGCTATTGAACAGGCCTGGCCTAATCTTTTGCCTGCCACGACGCTGCAATCATCCCCACCAGTGGAATCGGCCGAAAGCTCAATTGGCGAGTTGCTGCTGCATGAGTTAAGTCAACTAATTCAGATCCGTTATCTCAGTCAATCCGACCAAGTGCAGTTCGATGCGAATGCGTACCTCAGTGCAATTGAGCGTGATTTGCTGCGGTTGAAATTTGATGCCGCGTTGACTCAGTTGCGAGTGGCACTGATGCGCCGTGATACGGCGGCATTTCGCGACAATTTGAATGTGCTAAAGCAATGGCACCAACAATTTGCGGACGCCAACAGTGCCGTAACCGAAGGGAATTTGCTCGCACTAGCAACGCTCGAGCAGTTAGATCTTGGCCCCCAGCAGTATGATTTAAGCGTATCGATCGAATTGATTGACGCGCTTTTGGACAACCGGAAATGAAATGGCTGTGGTTGCTGGCCGCTCTTATCGTCGGCGCGATCGCTGGGGCAGGTTGGTTGCAGGATTCGGGCTATGTGCTGGTTCGTTTCAGCAATGTCGTCCTAGAAACCAGTGCCGCGGTCTTGATACTTATCGTTACGGTTAGTGTTTGGGCGCTGTTGTGGGTATATCAATTATGCAAACGTGCGCTGGGGGCGACATCGCGCTTGGCGGGCTGGCAGCAAAACAAATCGGTGATGACACAATACCAACACCAAAGCAAAGCCTTGTTGGCGATTCTGGGCGGTGATTGGAACCAATCGGCCAAGTTTTTGGGCGTTGAACCTTCTCCGGACGGCGACGGCTCCGAGATTCAACAGCAGAGATCCATTCATGCGCTACTAGCGGCCCATACAGCCCACGCGCGAGGGGACCTCGCAGAACGAGACAGAATTGTGCAGGCATCGGAAAGTACGGTGCTGCAGCTGTCATTGCTTGGCCCCCTACTAGTTGCACAGTGGCATCTTGAATCCGGAGACATAAAAACTGCGAGCGACTCGCTCAAAAGAGCGCTTGTCGGTGATAAGAATAACGCGCGCGCGTGGTCTATGTTGGCGAGTGTGCACATTGCGTCGGAAAATTGGGTAGAGGCTGAAAATTGCTGGAGCGTGTTGAAAAAATCTGGTCAGCCCTACAATACGGGTTTGCGGCTGCAGGCCTTCGACTTCCAGCGTCGTGATGACTTTTATAACCCGATCCTTGCCGATGCACTGATGTTGGCTAAATTTCTCGCGCGACGTCCGAGCGGCATAAAAGAGTTTAAGGAATTGGCTCTGGTGCAGCGGCGTGATGTGACTTTGCTGATGGCATGGGCGAAGGAACTTCGTGCTTTGCAGCGTGACTCTGAGGGGGCGGCTGTTTTAGCTGCAGGACTCGATGAAACTTGGGATTCTGGATTATTTGCTTATTGGTCAGAGGTTGCACTTGCTGCGCCACAGAAGGGCTTGGAGCGTGCTGCAGCGTGGTCCAAGAACCGTTCCCAAGATCCGCAAATTCAAGAGGTGCTGGGTTTGCTAGCAAGCCAGACCGAACAATGGGGCGAGGCTAAAAATTATTTCGAGGCCGCGCTAAAAATGCTGCCGGAACAAGATGGCGCCAAGGCGCGGGTTTATCGGCACCTAGCGCTGGTTTGGAAATCTCTTGGCGATGACCATCGAGCGCTCCAATATTTCAGCCAAGCCGAGGCTTTAGCGCCGCATTGAGTCGAAAAACTCGCCGTTCGTTTTCGTTTCTTTTAGTTTATCCAAAATAAATTCGATGGCGGCGATGTCGTCCATATCGTGCAGTAGTTTGCGTAGAATCCATACTCTCTGTAGCTCATCTTCGCTCATCAGCAACTCCTCTCTTCGAGTTGCGGAGCGCCGGATGTTGATCGCCGGGTAGACGCGCTTTTCAGCGATTTTGCGCTCTAGATGTAATTCCTGATTACCAGTGCCTTTAAATTCTTCATAGATTACCTCGTCCATTTTCGATCCAGTATCTACTAGCGCTGTAGCAACGATGGTTAAGCTGCCGCCTTCCTCGATGTTGCGGGCCGCCCCGAAGAAGCGTTTAGGGCGCTCGAGCGCATGGGCGTCTACACCCCCTGTGAGGACTTTTCCGGATGAGGGCACGATGGTGTTGTAGGCCCGTGCGAGACGCGTTATCGAATCCAAAAGAATGACCACGTCCTTTTTGTGCTCCACTAGACGTTTGGCTTTCTCAATTACCATCTCTGCTACTTGGACGTGCCGAGAAGGGGGTTCGTCGAATGTCGATGCAACCACTTCGCCACGCACCGAGCGTTGCATTTCGGTGACCTCCTCTGGTCTTTCGTCGATCAATAAAACGATCAGAATGGTCTCGGGATTGTTTGCAGCAATGGATTGGGCGATGTTCTGCATCACCAGCGTTTTACCGGCTTTTGGTGGTGAAACGATCAGCGCGCGCTGACCCTTCCCTACGGGAGCGACGAGATCAATGATTCGCGCCGTCAAATCTTCCGTGCTGCCATTNCCGCGCTCCAATTGCAGGCGGTCGTCAGGAAACAGTGGTGTNAGGTTTTCGAATAAAACCTTATGGGTTTTGTTACTGGTTTCGCTGAAATTTATTTCATCGACTTTAAGCAGGGCAAAATAACGCTCGCCGTCTTTAGGTGGGCGAATCTTGCCAGCAATGGTATCGCCAGTACGGAGGTTGAATCGGCGCACTTGGCTCGGAGAGACATAAATATCGTCCGGGCCCGCAAGGTACGAGCTGTCAGGCGAGCGCAAGAAACCGAAGCCATCTTGGAGAATTTCGAGGGTTCCTTCGCCATAAATGTCCTCGCCGCTCTTTGATTGCTTGCGCACGATTGCCGCAATGACTTCCTGTTTGCGGGATCGTCCAACATTGTCGAGGCCCATTTCTCGAGCCATGTCCATTAACTCGGTGACGGGTTTACGCTTCAGGTCTGAAAGATGCATTGCCATTATTTTAGCCGTTGTTATTTTAGTANTNGTGGTCGNGCTCGGCGTCAGCGAGTTTGATAAGGTCGCTGACCAATATTGAGCNTAGGGGGTAGTCGGACTAGATCAAAAGTTAAAACGCTTGCTGAGATTCCTCCGTCTCAGNAGCGAGTACGTAGAGTTTAGAGAAATGTTGCGCTAGGTCAAGGCGCGAGCGCGACGGGTAAACTGCGAAAAAACGGGCTCTTGATGTTATCCAAAGCCCGCTGTCGCTTGTGCCATGCCTAGATATTGCTGTCTAGAAATGCTTGTAGCTGGGATTTCGACAATGCGCCGACTTTCGTCGCTTCTACTTCACCGTTCTTAAATAGCATTAACGTTGGTATGCCGCGAATACCATACTTCGGTGGGGTTTCTTGATTCGCGTCGATATCGATCTTGCACACTTTCAATTTGTCNGCGTACTCACCGGCAACCTCCTCAAGGATTGGCGCGATCATCTTGCAGGGACCGCACCACTCTGCCCAATAATCTACAAGCACTGGCTTTTCCGAATTTAGAACGTCTTGGTCAAAACCGCCGTCTGTTGTGTGAACGATAGTGTCGCTCATAGCATAGTCTCCAGTAATGAGCCGCCAGTTTATCACCTTCAGGGGATGATTAGACATGCCCAATAGTGGTTATAAACAATAGGCCGCACTTTATGACTGAGTCTGTAGCTCCAGCCATTGTTTTGTGAAGTAGGAGAGAATGCCGTCAGCTCCCGCGCGCTTGAAGCACAATAATGATTCATNGATTACCGACTCCCCAAGCCAGCCATTTGCGATTGCTGCAGCATGCATGGCGTATTCGCCGCTAACCTGATAAGCAAAGGTCGGCACTCGATACGTTTCTTTTACCCGATGTACTATGTCCAGATAGGGCAGTCCTGGTTTTACCATGACCATGTCAGCGCCCTCTTGGATGTCGAGCCCCACCTCGTGGATAGCCTCGTCACCGTTTGCTGGGTCCATTTGGTAAGTCTTTTTGTCGCCGCCGCCGATGGTTGCACGAGAGCCTACTGCGTCGCGAAAAGGGCCATAGTAGCTGGACGCGTATTTGGCCGCATAGGCCATTATCCGCGTGTTGATAAAAGCTTGGTCGTCGAGGAACTTGCGAATAGCACCGATGCGGCCGTCCATCATGTCGGACGGCGCAATTACGTCGGCGCCTGCGGCCGCGCAAACTGCGGCCTGCTCGCACAAAGCCTTCACAGTGACATCGTTGGCTACATAATCGTTATCGTCAACAAGGCCGTCTTGGCCATGGCTTGTGTAGGGATCTAGGGCCGCATCTGTGATCACGCCTACTTCTGGCACAGCGGCTTTAAGAGCAGCGACTGCGCTGGGCACCAGTCCCTTCGGATTGTAGGCTTCGCGCCCGTCTAGGGTGCGTAGGCTCGCTTCAACGTTGGGAAAAAGGGCGATGCTGTTCAATCCCAGCGCGGCTAGTGACTCTACTTCTTTCACTGCCAGGTCGATACTCAGGCGCTCAATGCCTGGCATCGATTTCACGGCGGAGCGTTGATTCTTGCCATCGATGATGAACATTGGATAGATCAAATCATCCGCGGTTAATCGGTTTTCGGCAACAAGGCGCCGAACGAAGGGTTTTTCTCGATTGCGGCGTAATCGAGTTTGAGGAAATTGTCGCATGGTGTGCTGCTCGCTTAGCTGAGGGTGGGTAAACGAAAGATAATCATTTGATTAACTCGGCTTCTAGTTTACTGCTTAGACTAAGCCAAGCTTCTTCCAATGTTTCAATGTTCTTGCGCGCCGCTGCGGCCTTCGCAAGCAACGCATTTAAGTCATCGGTTGGCATTTGAGCATAAGTTTCCGTGTCGGCTAAGGTCGCTTCGAGGGCTTTTAGGGTCGTGCTACCTTGCTCTAGTTCGCGCTCCAATTGTTTGACTCTTGTTCGTAGATCATGCTCTGACTGTCGTGCAGCCGCGCGNTCCTGGCGTTGCCGCTTGCGGGAGTTAACAGCGCCCTTGCTCGCGGGCACGGTTAAAGCGGCTGATTGCTGGCGGCTCTCGGTATAATCGTCTAAGTCGCCCCGATAACTGCTAAGAGAGCCACTTTCAATCAACCAAAATTCATCGACTATTTTTTCTAGCAGGTTGCGGTCGTGGGCGACGATGATCACTGCGCCGCTATAAGCTTGCAGAGCGAGCGCCAGCGCATCGCGCATGTCCAGGTCGAGGTGGTTAGTTGGCTCATCTAGGACCAAAATGGCGGGCTGCTCAGCGGCAAGTAACGACAGCACAAGCCGAGCTTTCTCGCCGCCCGAAAGGCTGCTAATCGGACGCTCAATCATTTGTAAGCTAAAGCCCCAGCCACCCAGATAGTCCCGGCATTGTTGGGGCGTCAGGTTGGGATGAATGTCGATAAAGGTTTCATAGGCGCTGCTACGGATATCCAGCGACTCCAATTGATGCTGGGCGAAGTAGCCAATCTCCGCGTGTTGACCTTTCTCGAGGGAGCCATCAAGGGGTTGCAGATCGCCGACCAAGACCTTTAGTAGTGTCGACTTGCCAGCCCCATTGGCGCCTAACACGCCGATTCGGGCTCCGGGAAGGATGGTCTGGGAGACTTGCCCTAAGACGATGTTGTCGTCGTAGCCAAGCACAAGATCGCGGAAGCTAAACAATGGGTTTGAAACTTTTTCGGGATTGCTGAATTTGACTCGATAGTCAGAGTCCACATGCAGAGCGGCCTGAGTTTGCATTCGTTCCAAGGCTTTGATGCGACTTTGCACTTGCTTAGCTTTGCTGGCTTTTGCGCGAAAACGGTCGACGAACTGTTGGATATGGTGCACCTGAGCTTGGTGCTTTGCTGCCATGGCCTGTTGGCGCTCCAACTCGGCGGTTCGTTGGCGTTCGAACGCGCTGTAGTTGCCTTTGTATAGCTTGCCGCCGTTACCTGCCAGATGCAGTACCGATGTTGCGGTGCCGTCGAGGAATGCGCGATCGTGAGCGATGATTAACATGGCGCCAGGAAATCTGTTGAGCCAACCTTCGAGCCACAAAATNGCCTCGAGATCCAAGTGATTGGTAGGCTCGTCAAGTAACAGCAGGTCGCTAGGGCTCATTAAGGCTTGGGCAAGGTTTAAACGAATGCGCCAGCCGCCGGAAAAACTGGCATAGGAGTGGTGCACCGTTTGATCATCAAAGCCAAGACCGTTAAGTATTTCGCCTGCCTTGGCGGTGGCCTGATAGCCCCCAAGGTCTTCATAGCGGCTGTAGAGGTTGGCCAATTTTTCTGCATCTTCGGTTTGTCCGATGTCTGCTTCCACTTGCCGCAGCTCGCGATCTCCGTCTATGACGTACTCTAGGGCTGGCCGCTCAATAGCTTCGACCTCTTGTGCCATGTGCCCCACCCGCCAATCGTCAGGGAATTCGACACTACCTCGGCTGCTCTCGAGTTCGCCGAGGACGAGCTTGAATAAGGTGGATTTGCCAATGCCGTTTCTGCCTACGACAGCCATTCTTTGGCCTGGGTACACCACGCCGTTGAGGTCTGCAAAAAGCGCGTCGTCGCCGCGTTCAAAGGTTAAGTCTGTCAGGCGAAGCATNAGAAGATGATGTAGCGACTGTGCGTTANTTATNGGCTGAGGTGTTCGACCTCTGGCGTTNTTTTATTGGGTCTGCGTTACCGACTCAGCGTGATGCTNGGTTTTGCGTCCCGCGGCTNGTGGGCCGGCTTGGGNATTACTGGATTGGCGTGGTGTCTGCTCGTCGATCCACGAAGTCAGCGTATGCCAAGCGCGATACTCGCGACGCGCGGCGCGATTATCAGACATCTCGATTACTCCAATCCCCTGATCGGCGGCTTCACTGTAAACCGGCGTATCGCGGAATTGACTTATAGTCGCGACGCCGGAGCAGGCTAGAAAGTTCTCAAGCTTTTCGTAGTTGGCGGAGGACGCTGCGATACGGTTACCCACGACACCAATGGGTCGAGGCCGAGCCCGATAAACTCGGTGGGTAAGTAAATCGGTAATGAAACGTTTACTGGTTCGAATGTCGATAGATGAAGCCATTACGGGTACCACGATGATGTCGCTCATCCGCACTAGATTCTCAAATTGAGCACTTGTCGTGTTGAGGCTGGGCGCGTCTATGACGATAACATCGCAGCCCTCAGATGCACGGCGACTGAACGAGAGTGTTTCGCGTAGCCTCGGCCCCTTGAAACTGGCCAGCGCTTCTATCGGCACGCAGGATTCCGCTCGGTTATGCCGGATTTCTGCCCAGTATTGGGTGCTGGCTTGAGGGTCATAGTCCCACAATGCTACCTGCTGTCCACCGTTGGCATAGGCCGCCGCTAGGTTGGTGGCAACCGTTGTTTTGCCGCAACCGCCTTTGCCNTTCGCTACTAAGATGTGGCGAGGGGACAAAATTTTTGTAGAGTCCATGTTCTGTTTCCTGTACCCGAGAACGCCAGCAACAGCATGTGCGTATTGCCGAGGGAAATTGATTGCCCCAGAGATAGGTCGACCCACGCACTTTGCTATGGGCTAAATTTTTCTGCTTTGAGTCGAACGCAGTTAACTCAACGCGGTAAGTATTATTATTGTGCTTACCATCAGCTGTTCGACAGTGTCCAAAGCGAAATATATCAGGGAGTTACGAGGCATTCCAGAGCTTGGATTACGGGTTTTAAGCGCGACTGCCCTGGCGGATTTGCATAATATTCATTGCCAGCAAGCCCCCAAAAAATACTAAAAGCCAGCCGGGAAGGCTGATGCCCAGTAAGGCCCAACTGACCTCCGCGCAGTCGCCGGTGCCAGACGTCATAGCAGCGAGCACGTCGCTTAGGGGAAAAGCCTCAAGCATGTAGCTTAGGTCGGGCCCGCAAGCGGGAACCTGATCCTTAGGCAAACCTTGTAACCAAAGTTGGCGGATCGAAAAGCCAGCGCCGATCATTGCAGATATTGCCCCTAATAAGGGGTAAATGCCCCAGCGAGGGTTATGAGCGAGACTGGCNTAAGCGATGATGCCAGTCAGCGCAAGCCAGATTCTCTGCATCATGCATAGTGGGCAAGGGGATAAACCTAGGGCGTACTCCATAACTAGGGCGACGCAAAGCAAAGTCCCTGCGGTGATGCACACCGCTAGCGCCCAGTGTTCAGCTTTCCAGATTGATAACATAGTTGCTCTTTTCTTAAAGGTTGACGACGACTTTGCCGACCGCTTTGCGTTCGGCCAGNCAGTTCANTGCAGCNGCGTATTCNGAGAGCGCAAATTCTGCGCCTATTACCGGGTCGATTTTGCNCTGTTCGAACATGGCCATGATTTCTTCGAAATTCTGTTGATTTTCTGTTGGAAACAGTCCNGAAAAAGCGCCGTAAAATACGCCGACCACCTGACAGCTTTTAAGCAGTATTAAGTTGGTGGGTACTCGGGGGATATCGCCGCCGACAAAGCCAACGATCAACACGCGACCATACCAGCCAATACAGCGCATACATTGATCAAACAGTTCTCCGCCCACGGGGTCGTAGATTACGTCCGCGCCGCGGTTATCCGTAAGCGCTTTAACTTTGTCTTTAAGTTGGCCGTCGCTGTAATTNATAAGCTCGTCCGCGCCTGCCGCTTTTGCGACAGCTAATTTTTCATCACTGGAGGCGGCGGCAATAACTCGAGCGCCCATAGCTTTGCCCAGCTCCACCGCAGCCAAACCAACGCCGCCGGCCGCGCCAAGGACTAGGAGCGTTTCGCCTGGTTGCAAGTTGGCGCGCTGCTTCAGGGCGTAGTACGAGGTACCGTAGGTGGTGCTGATGCCAGCGGCTACGGCGAAACTCATCGAGGGGGGCTTTGCGCGTAGGGCTCTGGCATGCACGAGTATTTTTTCGGCGAAACAGCCATGACCCAAACTACCAAAAACTTCGTCGCCGACTTTCCAGCCCCCGACATCGTCAGCGATTTCGATAACGACGCCGCTGAATTCACCGCCCGGTGAGAACGGAAAGTCTGGGAGTGACTGGTACTTGCCCTCGATCATGAGTACATCGGGGAAATTCACCGCGCTCGCCTGCACGGCAACGATCACATGCCCAGACTTTATGTTCGGCGCGTCGACCTCCTCAAGCGAGAGGTCCTCGGCACGCCCAAAGGATTTGCATAAAACAGCTTTCATAGAATCAGTGTTGCAGTTGAAAGGGGCTGCATAGTACCTGTAACCGCGGCGGAGGAAAAATTTAAGGTGTCGGCAGGCTCATTTTGTAGCTAAAAGGCCTGACCAGTCGCTGAGCTGATTGCGAAAATCATTGTAGTAGTTGGGGAAATCTTCAGCTGCAGTCTCGGTTAGCGTTTGCGCCGCGACCAAAACGTCTTCGCTCAATTCGTCTCTACCCAGTCGCTTTAAGGAAAACAGCAGGGCGCGCTCGATAGTGGGCCATTCGTGATAACGGCCGAGTAGGTTTGTTTCGCTCATGTAGTTCAAGAACGTTCGGCGCTCGCTCGGCATGTAGTCAGCATACCCGCCGATTGCTTGGTAGCAACGCGAAGCGAACGCGTCTAGGTTTTCAGCGCTGTATTTGTGCCAGTTCAAACTTAGGTAATGGTCGGCCAAAATGTCGATGAAGATCGGGGCGAAACGGCGCAACGGTTTTGCGAAGCGCTCGCAACTTTTGCGGATATCAGCGTGTTGATTGGAGACGGCATCAATACGTCTGTGTAGGCGGATGCCCGCCTGTAGCGATCTAGGCCATGTGGGGTTTATGCGCCCCTTGGTAAAATCGGCGATGACAGCCCCAGCCAGTAGGCCTTTATTTTGCTCTGAAGCTACGCCCCACAGACTGCTTGCCTCATCTGCTAGCGCGCAGTGGGCGAGGAAATTCATGGTTGGTCAAAGTTCGAGATAGTCATTTACAAAGTCTGTAAAGCTTAGGTGGTCGGCTTCCTCTATCTGTGATTGCTTTATCAAAGATTGGTGAGCTTCGGCGCTAAGTCGCGCATTGCTGCCGCGGCTGGCTGGTTGCCCAGCGAAAAAATCCGCGTGCTGTCGCGCGCGCTGCATAGTGAAGTGAAAGAAAGATTGGCTTTCGCCTAATGCCTTAACCACTTTTGCTGAAGGGGTTAAATTCGGGTTCCTTACTTTGGCTAACTGAGCCGCCAAAGCTGAGCCATAGAGAGTGCTATTGGCATGTTGATCCATAACCTCAGCAACCTTGGTGCATTCGGTCAATAGCTCGGTGGCCCAGTTTTCTAGGGTTATGGATTCGCCGGCGCGTTCCAGTTGTTGTCCCACTTGGCGCCCGTTGCTCACCACAGCAGTTTGATTCCTCATCATGCGCGCCGTTTCCCTGCGGCTGTCGGTCGGGCTATCGGTGAGCAAGCAAAGCAGTAGAAAGGTATCGAGAAAGCGAATGTGCTCATGGTCGATGCCAATGGGCACAAATGGGTCTAGATCGACACAACGAACCTCAATGTATTCAACGCCTCTTTGACCCAGCGCTGCCAGTGGGCGTTCGCCGCTGGCAGCGCTGCGCTTAGGCCGAATGGTGCCGTAAAATTCATTTTCGATTTGCAGAACAGAGTCGTTTAATTGTTGATAATCGCCGTCTTTATTGACCGGGATGTGAGCGTAGCCTGGGAAGCTGGTCGTGAGCCCCGCCCGCATTGTGGCGGTGTATTCTGCTAATGAGTTATAAGAAATATGCAATTCGCTCTGAGCATCACTTTGATAACCTAATCGGCCCATGCGCAGACTGGTTGCATGGGGCAGGTAAAACGTGCCTTCACTAAACTCTTGTAAGCCATGGTCGGGCCGCTGCAGAAAGCTCCTGCATACGGCCGGTGAAGCGCCGAATAAATAGATCAACAACCATGAACAACGACGGAAATTTCGAATCAAGCTGAAGTAGGCATCCGTTTTTTGTTCTTGATTGGCGATACCTAATCGCTGCCAGAGGTCGTCGGGCACCGAAAAATTGTAATGGATCCCCGAGATAGTCTGCATCAATCGGCCGTAACGGTGGCCTAAGCCGCGTCGATAGACTGTTTTTGTACGGCCAATATTCGACGTGCCGTACTTGCCGATCGGTATCGCGTCGTTTTCTGTGCCGATGATGCAGGGCATGCTGCTCGGCCACAGTAGTTCCGTTTCGAGATTCGCGTGCACGAAATGATGAATATCGCTTAACTCGGTTAAGCAAGCCTCTGGGCTGTTATGCACTCCGGTAATGAGTTCTAGCTGGGCCTCACTAAAATCGGTCGTAATAGCGCTGTGTGTTAGCGCCGAGCCGAGCGCTTTGGGGTGCGGCAGTTTGGATAGACTGCCATCTGTGGCGACACGTAAGCTCTCTTTTTCGATGCCTCTTTGCAGCTGGCTGAGTCCGGCACCAGCGGATTGCAGCTTTTCGAGAGTGCGCTGAGTTAGTTGCATCCACTGCCCTCCCCGACCGTGTCCAAGCCACCTATTTCATTAGAATACCAGTCGTCGTCTGGCCAGAACCTGCCAAGCCAGAAATAAGCCAAAGCAGTGTTAGGACTGGGGCCCAGCTGCGATAATGCTGTCTTCAACTTCGAACTTGGTGAAGTTCTCAACGAATTTGCGCACTAACGCCGCTGCTGCCTCGTCATAATCGTTGGTATCGGTCCAAGTCGCCCGGGGATTGAGGAGCGCGCTGTCTACCCCTGGCACAGCGAGAGGAATATCTAGATTAAAACCGGCTAGGTGGGCCGTTGCAGTATCGTGTAATTGGCCACTTTGAATCGCAGCAATGATTGCCCGGGTNACGGGGATTTTGAACCTACTGCCGACGCCATAGCCGCCGCCCGTCCAGCCGGTATTGACTAAGAATACTCTCGACCCGAACTCCTCGATGCGTTTAATTAANAGCTTGGCATAAACACCAGCCGGGCGCGGGAAAAATGGCGCCCCGAAGCAAGTAGAAAACGTTGCTTTATAAGCTTCTGTTGATCCAACCTCGGTCGACCCAACTTGCGCTGTATAGCCCGACAAAAAGTGATAGGCAGCGGCTTCTTTCGACAATATGGCCACTGGTGGCAATACGCCGCTAACGTCACAGGTTAGAAATATAATATTGTTCGGCTCGCCACCCCGATTTTCCGGCACTTTTTCTGCGATATTAGTGCGTGGATAACATGCACGGGTATTTTCGGTCAAAGAGCTATTGGTGTAGTCCGGCTCGCTCGAGTTTGCGTCGATTACAACGTTTTCCACGATGGCGCCAAAGCGAATAGCGTCGAAAATTACGGGTTCATTTTCACGACTTAAGTCGATGCATTTTGCATAGCAACCGCCTTCAAAATTAAAAACGGTACCCTGTCCCCAGCCGTGTTCATCATCGCCGATCAAAAGACGATTCGGATCAGCCGACAAAGTCGTTTTCCCCGTACCAGACAGGCCGAAAAATAGGGTTACATCGCCCTCGTCGCCCATATTTGCTGAACAGTGCATCGGCAAAACGTCTTTCTCTGGCAATAAGAAGTTCAGCACTGAGAACATCGATTTTTTCATTTCACCGGCGTAGCGCATACCTGCGATCAACACTTTGCGCTGGGCAAAGTTAATCATTACTGTACCGTCGCTATTAGTGCCGTCTCGCTCTGGTTGGCACTCAAAGTTAGGGGCGTTAAAAATTCGCCAAACCTCTTTATTGTGCGGGTTGTAGTGCTCCGGAACGATAAATAAAGACCGGCCGAAAAGGCTGTGCCATGCGTATTCGGTGTTCACCTCGATAGGTAAGTAGTGTTCCGGATCAGCGCCTACGTGCAGGTTGGACCGAAAGGTTTCGGTTTCATTCAAATGCACCTGCACGCGATCCCACAGGCGATCGAAAACTTCGCCGTCGATAGGCTGATTCACGTCACCCCAGTCTATGAACTCAGAGGTTGAGGCTTCGTCGACGATAAATCGATCTTTCGGTGACCGCCCGGTGCGTGCGCCTGTCTCCACCACAATCGCCCCATTGCTGGCAAACGAGCCTTCATTTCGCAATATGGACTCGGCCGCCAATTGGGCCGTAGATAAATTCTCGTGGGTGTTGGTCGCTGTAGTTGAATCCGTGTTAACAGCCATGATGAATTGCTATCGTTAAAGGGCTGCAGATTATGCCAGAGGCTCTCGGAATGAGAACAGTTGTTATTCATTAAATTCTATGTTTTCGATGAATTTTCGAGTGAAACGTATCTCGCTCTTTTGCCTTGCTCGACTCAGTGCAGTGCCGCCGCACGTTTTGCTAAGAGTTCTTTAACAGCGTTTTGGTCGTATACATAGCGCCGCCCACAAAATTCGCAGTCTACATGTATCTCAGGTTGTTCGGACGCGAGTGCCAGTAAATCTTCACGCCCAAGCACCATCAATGTCTCGTCACTTTTTTCTACTGAACAGGTGCAGCGAAAACTCAGGTTTCGGGGGCTATATAGTGTGCACGGGTATTCATGGAACAGGCGGTTGAGCATCTGCTCTGGCGGCAGACTGGCCAGCTCGGGTTCCGTTACCGACGCCGCGAGAGTGGTCAATGTCTGCCAGTCATCTTGTGCTTGGGCGACGGTGGTCTCTGATGCGTTGGGCGCATCTGGTAATCGTTGTAACAGTAGTCCGGTTGTGGCGCCGCCGGCGGACGCAAAGTGCAGACGCGTTTGCAGTTGCTCGGAGTTTTGGAAATAGCCTTCTAGGCTCGTTGCGAGCCCTCTTGGATCTATTGCGACTAAACCTTGGTACGGGTTCATGCCGGTCGCTTTATCGGGCAATAGCGATAATGCGAGCTGGCCGTTACCAAGCCAATCCACTAGGTTGCCGGTATTGGGCGAGGGTCTTACATTCTCAGCTAATTGGGCTATTCCGCGCAGGTATTGCTGTTCGCGACACTCGGCCAAGCTGCGACTTAACGCNCCATCACCCTGAGATTGCAGTGACACAGCTCCAGAAAACTTTAAATTGTCCGCAACCATTGTTACTGCCGCGAACATTTCGCCTAACAGTGCTTGTACGTCTGGCGGGTAATTTTGGTAACGNGCAATCGCGCCCAATGTTGCGGTCAGACGAANCCATTGGCCGCGAATAGGTAGCCCGGGNAAACTGAAGCGTTGAAGTAGGTCCATTGGTTTTGCGGTCTCGATCATCGATTAATGTGACGCGTCGTCCGACCATTGCTGGTCAAGGCCGCGTAATTGGTTTCGCGCGCGCCGATCTCTTTTGGTCGGTCGTTGCGCGGGAATGTGCAATCCAGCGCGGTTCATACGACGTTCGCTGATCGTTGCTTGGCGTTGTTCAATGCTGTTCGCTGTTTCTTCATANAGCGTTTGAGCAATTGTGGCCGAGCCGCGTTGTTCGCTGAGTTTTTGCACGATAACGGTAAATAGAACGCCGTCTTTATTAATTCGCACNATCTGGCCGATACGCAGCTCTTTCGCTGGCTTAACACGTTGATC
>PAFJ01000026.1 GCA_002704325.1 Gammaproteobacteria bacterium
ATGACTAAACCAACATGTCTGTATAAGAACATCTAAGAGTTTCCTGACTGGTCAAAAATCATCGTCTTTAGGCGCTATACCGGATCNGTAATTTTCAAAAGTTGCTTACCCAAGTTCTTACCGGTGAACAGTCGTTGCAGGGTATCCGGGATATTGTCGAAGCCTTCCTGCACNTCTACCTGAAANTTCAACTCACTGCTCGCAATCCAACCCAACAGTTCCTTGATCGCTTCCGGTGCACGGGACATGTAATCCAGNATAATAAAGCCCTCCATACGNGCACGCATAGTCACGAGATTCATCAAATTCGCTGGGCCCGGNATCGGCTGAGTCGCGTTATAGCCTGAAATACCCCCGCACATCACAATGCGCGCTCGTAAATTTAAATGATTCAAAGCCGCCTCTAAAATCTCTCCGCCGACATTGTCAAAATAGACATCGAGTTTGTTTGGGCACGTAGCCGCGATGCGCGCGTTGACNTCCTCGCTCTTGTAATCAATNACCTCGTCGAATCCAGCCTCATCTTTAAGCCAGCTGCACTTTTCTGGACCGCCTGCAATGCCGACAACACGACAACCCTTAATCCGCGCAATCTGGCCAGCCACCGATCCGGTAGCACCGGCTGCTCCCGATACCAGAACGGTCTCGCCCGCCTTGGGTTGACCTAAGTCCAACAAGCCAAAGTANGCCGTGAGGCCAGTAATGCCCAAAACCGANAACATCATTTCNGGGGTAACGCCATCGGGCACCTTGGATAACCCCATCGGACCCTGTCCGGGCGCTGCCACCACAAAATCTTGCCAGCCCCCTGTGGTCTGCACCAAATCGCCCGGCGCAAAGTCCGGATGGCGCGATTCAGCAACCTGTCCGATGGAACCGGCGCGCATGGGCTCGCCCAAGCCNACGGGNGGTAAGTAGCTGTCNCGATCTTCCATCCATCCGCGCTGGGTCGGATCNAAGGATAAATANAGATTTCTGACCAGCACTTCGCCATCACCGGGTTCAGGAATGGTCTGTTCAACGTAGGTAAAGTTGTCTCGACCAACCATACCCCGAGGACGCTGGGCTAATAGCCACTGGCGGTTTGTGTTCATACTTGAGGTTCCAAAGTTAAANCCANCGATAGTGCCTGAAAAACTCAAATCCTGCAGANCAGATCGCAACGCCGCCTAAGCGGCAGGATCGACAACAACTGCCAGACCGANGTCAATGAGAGCCTGAGATACCGNCTCTAAGAATATTGCGCAACGGCCTTGTTCAGCACATCCAGTCCTCCAACGTTGGCTGCACGAAGTGTGTCGATCGTTGGTGGCTCGTCACGAATATCACCGATTTCCCGCAAGGGGTAATGAACTTCAGCATAACCTCGGACCGCTTTCATCCGCTCGAGCCAACGAGATAATCGAGGAAACTGAGAGAGATTAAGAATATTTGTGTAATCAGAACCTAGCTGCCCTACCTCCACACANGCCGCAAAATCGGCNATGGTGACCGAATCNCCGAAGAGAAATTCGGATGACTTTAAATAATGTGAATCTAATATTTCGGCCGCTTGAAGAAATGACCGCTGAGAACCCGCTTGCATGTCCTCGGAAAAATTTAAATCTTTGCGCACCCGCGCCGCTACCAGCATGGAGGCGTCACGGACGTTGCGATGGTGAAAATGAAGATACGCATCGATGCGCGCTTGAGTTTGATTATCCGAAGGATATAGATCATCCCAGCCGCGGGTTTTGCATAAATACGTCATTATCGCATGCGCTTCTCCAAGGCAGAATCCAGACTCCGCCTCTTCCAGACACGGTATTGTGCCNCCGGGATTTTTTTCTAAGAAATCAGGGTGGCGGCTGCCGTTTTTGCCCGGGTGGCCGGGATTCACCATCCTGAATTCGAATGGGTGTTGTTTGTTGAGAAGCAGCCACACCACAGCGCGTACTGGTTGAGAAAAAGGCAATCCGTAAACAATAGGTGGCGTCACTGTGACCTCCATTTTTAACGTTAGACACTACCTTACTCGGCGACGTTTTTGCATATTGCTTAATCGCGCCTTCTATCCACGAATCGATAAGTAAAGAGCCTGCGCGTATAACATGCACTACTTGTGGCAATGCGACGCGGCTCTGCGACCGCAGGGTGCGAGGTAAATGAAGATTGTGACACTAAACAATATTGTGAGATTCAAACCATGGCCTGTAGACTTCAATTCGGTAAGAATTTTGACTAGACAGCCCTGCCATGATCGGCGCCGAATACAGTACGATCCAGCAGTCAGATTGATTTTCGAAAACACTGAGTTAAGGAGTGGGGGATGACAGCAATAGCCATCGAGGTGCCAGAAGAGGTCAAAGTCGCAAGTGATGGGATCGTCGCATTCGCAGAGCAGGAGGTCATGCCTCGACACACTCAATTTGCCAATCTNTTTGAAGACCCCACCCGTCTNTACGACAAGGACGGGCGATTCTCAAANGAATTAATAGCGGTTATCACCGAAGTTCGAATGGCGTCCGCACAGGCTGGTTTCTTTTCCATGTGCGTCCCCGAAGCCCTGGGNGGAGCTGGCCTCGGCCACCTCGCCTACTACGCTGCCTGGGAAGCCCTGTTTCATCGTTGTGGCCCGAAAAACTGGCTCATGTTGTACGCGCTTGCGCACTGGGCATTCGGCCCAAGCAAACTGCTCGAGCAAATAAGTGACCGAGCCAAAACTGAATATCTCCCGGATTTAATTTCAGGCAAGAAATCCATGTGTTTTGGGCTGTCTGAGCCCGATGCAGGTTCCGATGCCAGTCGATTGCAGACCAAGGCCGTACCAGACGGCAACGGCTGGCGCATATCGGGTAGAAAGATATGGACCACCAATGCTCCCATTGCCGATTATTGTGTCGTCTTCGCCAAAATGGATGAGGGCATAAGCGCCTTTATGCTACCTACCGACAGCGAGGGTTTTCATATCCAGAGAATTATCAAACTCTTTGGACATATCGGCGGAGATGAGGCTGAAATCGCTTTGAGCGACGTCTACGTCGAGCCCTGGCAACTGGTGGGCGAGATTGGTAAGGGCTTTGGCGCAGCACTGTATGGCGTATCACTGGGCAGAATCTATAACTCAGCTCGATCCGTTGGCTATGGCCGCTGGGCGCTCGAGGCCGCGGTAGAATTTTCAAAAGTGCGCACAGCTTTTGGCCAGCCGATATCTCAATATCAGGGCATAACATTTCCCCTCGCGGATTCTGCAATGGATCTGCACGCCGCACACTTGATGGGTATCAATGCCGCAATGTTACTCGATGCTGGCCAACCCGCGATCAAAGAACTTTCAATGACTAAAGCTTTCTCAGTTCAAAAGGGTCTGACCGCCGTGGACCAAGCCATACAAACACACGGGGCCATGGGTTTTACCAACGAGCTTGGCCTTACAGAAGCTTGGCAGGCGCTAAGAGTGATAAATGTTGCAGACGGCACGAACGAAATTTTGAAAAAAACTATTGCCCAGCGACTGCAGAAAGGCGACGTTGCGCTTTAAACAGTAGCTCAGCCCATTTAGCTGGGGCTCCCTTCATAGGTCCACCGGCGCTGCAAACTTAGGCAATCAAGGCGCCCACAACTCGGGGCCAAGGACTTGCCACAAGCGCGCGAAATGCGTTTACTGTCGGGAATTATTTCGCAGTATTAAACCCATGAACGCTAAAGAACTGATATTAGAAATTTTTCGCGAAGCCGACTTCATCAGCGAAACCCTAAACCAAAGATACAAAGATGAAATAAAGGATCCATCCCCAGAGCTTCGTTCGGCCAGCGCTATAAAGAAGGCGTGTGGGGCATTTCTCAACGGCCAAGATCCAGCGCCACATACCGATGGTTTTCAGCGTAAAGAACTCGAATTGAACAGTTGCGAGGAAATGGAGATTTGGGGCAAGTTTACGCCGCCACCACAATTCATTACCTACGACAACGAGTCGTCATAACACTCATATTGGCAAAGCCGTCGTGGTTTTGATGCGCTCCATCGCAAAAGACGACGACACATCAGTTAGCGGCGCGATCTTGATAATACGCTTATAAACCAGATCGTAGTCCGCAACGTCTTTAGCCAAAATTTTTAGCAAATAATCGTATTGGCCGCTGAGCCGATAGAACTCTACCACCTCGTCAATCTTGCTGATCCCCTCTGCAAACGTCTGCAGCCATTGATCGTTATGCTCGTTGGTACGCACCGACACAAAGGCTGTAAGCCCGAAACCAAAATGCTCTGGCTGCAGAATCGCCACCTGACGATCTATGGTTTCGTCCTGCAGACGTTTGACTCGGCGCCAACAGGCATTAATGGATAACCCAATCTGCGCCGCTAAATCTGCCACCGCCGCAGTGCTATCGACTTGCAACACCCTGAGAATACGTAAGTCTTTCGCATCATATCTCTGCATATTATTTATCTTTAATGGTAAATTTCTGCAATATTCTAGGCGGTTTGCGCATTATTTGGGAACTATTTCCGCAGCAATCGATCTATTCTTATACCAACTAACCTCTGCGCAGAGTCATGAAAAACTTCTTCTACAACGCACTATTCGCTCACCCTGCCGCAGTCAACGAGAGTTATAGCCAACACCTGATGGCAGCGTCTCGCTTTGGCATTCGCCTACTTCTAGTGGCTGGCGCGTGTTTCATTCATGCCTTGGTGCCGTGCCTCTTCACACGTAAAGCATCAGACATGCTGCATCGCCTACACGACGATATGTATACCCACCGAGCCGCTCAACTCGACGCTGAAGAATTGCATCAGTCAGACTCCCTACCTAATTGACAGACAGCACCAATAAACTGTCCTGACAGCTCCGGCGGCCAAGCCAGTCGCCTTCCGGCACTCATACCTTTCGGCTAACCTTGGCTGCGACTTTATCCACCACAGCTTAATAGGTTGGCCTTATGAATTTGCTCGTTAAACGCATCATCGGCACGGCTATTTATTTTTGCGCGGTCACTACCAACGCCCAAGAGTTGAGCGTCGACGATACGTTAACCGTGGCCCGAAGCATTGATCAGCAGTACATAACCTGGCGCGAACACATTATCGATGATCCGATTACGGCCAAGGTGCCCTTCAATGGCAGTGACGGATTAGCAATGGCTGACCTTGATCAAGACGGCTTTATCGATATTGTTTCTGTCCACGAATCCGACTCAGGTTATGACTCGGCAATGCATGATGAGGACCTCGAAATACCCCTAGAAGGGCACGTACGTATTGCATTCGCCACAGCTGACCCGGATATATGGACGAACATAACCCTTGCAGAGGGACCAGAAGTCGCGGCGCCAGAAGATGTTGCAATCGGTGACGTTAACCGCGACGGCTATCCGGACGTGCTGGTCGCCGCCGAACTCGGTCATCTTATNTATTTGCAAAACCCTGGCNAATCAGCCCGGTCGCAGCCCTGGCCTAGACTCATTTTGCCCATGACCCAGAATCAGGGGTCTTTCCTGCGAGTATTTTTTGCCGACTTCGACAACGATGGCCAGATCGAAGCCACCACCGCAAACAAAGGCGCCCAGCGCCCGGGGCCGGAGGATTACGCGCGCTCTACCCCAGTATCGCTACTGCAAATGCATGGCAATCCCTTAACCGCCGACGGCTGGCAGCAAATGCTATTGGGCCGTTATAGCATTCCGCAAAATGCTGAACCCGTGGATTTAGACCAGGATGGTGACACCGACATCGTTATCGGCAGCCGTGGTGAACAGCGTATCGCTTGGTTCGAAAACTTCAGCAGCGGCGAGCGCCTGCAATTCAAGGAACATGCCATCGGCATTATCGGCGCACAGATTTCCGGCTTTAACCTTGCATATGCTGACATCAACAAAGATCAAAGACTGGACATCATCGGCGCGTCGCCCGAAGCGCTGTACTGGTTAGAGCAGCCGGCAGTGATTGATGACGGCTGGCTCGCCCATAAAATTGGCACCTTCCTCCCCGACAGCATTACCGGCTTGGTCAGCGCGGACATTAACAATGACGGACATTTAGACATCATGGCCGGCAGCTACAGTCGGGGTACGCGCACAGCCGAGACAGACGCCCAAATAGGCGACCCGCTGGGACGTTTAGGTTGGTTTGAAAATCCTGGCGCTCTTAACAAAAGTTGGACTCGGCACGATATATCTCGGCGCAAGCGCGGCATGTTCGACAAATTTATCGCGCGTGATATGGACGCNGATGGCGATATGGATTTCATCAGCACCCGCGGCAACAGTGACCAATTAGACGGTGTGTTTTGGCTTGAGCAAGTGCGCAGCACCCAGCCCAAAGCCGCGTTCACGGCGGCGAGATCACACGACAGCCAAAGTATGCCCCTGCCCTAATCAGGCTCAAAAAAAAGCGGGCCGAAGCCCGCTTTAATTACTCGGTACTGGCCTGAACTAGAAGTTATAACTCAAACGACCGTAGTAAAAGCTGCCATTGAAGCCAAACGGCGTGAACTGACTGTAAGGCAAACCAAGGATGTTTGCGGGCGTACCGCCGCAACTATTCGTGGAGCAACCGCGCTCATCNGAAACATTGCGCATACCAAACGTTCCAGAAAGGTCTGGTGTCAGGTCATAGCCAGCTTCTAGGTCTAGCAAAGTTGCACTGTCGAATTCGCCGCCCGCTTCATTGTCGTAGTACTCACCGAAGTAGCTGACCCGCGCCAACAACCGCAATTGACCCATGTCGTGCTTCCCGGTCAGATTCCAACGAGTTCCTGGCACACCGTCCTCGATCAGGCGTACTCGGCTGTCACCGAGCAAGTTCGTATTGCGGCGGGTAACTTCCGTATCCGTGGTGTTGAATGCCAAGGACCAATTGGTTATGCCATTGAGCCACTCAGTTTCGGTGCTGACGACGATATCAATACCAGAAGTGCTGGTGTTGAACGCATCGGTGAAGAAGCGGAACTGTGAGATGTCTGAAGCATCGATGCCCTGACCCGCGAGCGTAGCCAAGTCATCCTCAGTAAGGGTGAAGTCGCTAGACAAGCTGAGTCGATCTTCTACATCAATATCGAAGTAGTCGATTGTCACTTCGAATGGACCAACGGTTGCATAGGCGCCAAGGGTATAGTTATTGGAATTCTCAGGACCAAGACCCGCACCACCACGCAGCACAGCCGCTGGGCTTGTTGAAGGAATAACGCCCTGATTGGTCAACACACCACTGATGATCTGAGTCGAAATGTTTGCAGCATTGGACTGGCCGGGAGTCGGCGCTTTAAAGCCGGAGCTTACCGTCGCACGAACGCCTAAGGTGTCGTTGATCGCATAGTTAAAGCCAAGACGGTAGTTCGTGGTGGTACCAAAATCGTCAAAATCCTCAAAACGCAGAGCCGCAGCCAGCAGTAATTGCTCTGAAGCTACATACTCGAGGTCTGCATACAGTGCGGTATTCTGGCGCTTCCAGCTGCCCGCAATGGTTGGCGAAAATCCAGGGAACCCATTAGTAGAGGTACTGAAACCCTGAGTACCCAGACCGCCGTCGATGTAGGACTCTTCTTGGCCGGCACCGATAGAGAACTCCTCGGTACGCACTTCACCCCCAAAGGCGAGGTTCAAGCTATCCGACAACGGCATAGAGAAATCGGCGTTGAAGCTGCGATCGCTTTGCTCATAGTAACCCGGATCAAAGTTACGAGGCGTGATCGGACCCAGACTGGCATTAACCGTGTTGTTAATGAAAAAGTCAGCTTTGTTGTTACCCGTNTAACCGCTGATGCTCCAGATTAGTCCTGACTCCAGCTCTCCNCGAAGCCCCANCAAGATNGCCGAATCAGTTANTTCGCCNCCAAAATTCGGCGTAAAGCCACCGGTGATCAATTCTTGGAAGCTAAAGCAGTTTGCATCCGCTTGNACTGCAGCCATTGCCGTAGGGTCCGGCGTTACGCCTGTCATAGTTACCGTAGGACAGCTCACGCCGTCACCAGCAGACAATGCTGGAAAACCGCTGTTGTCTTGCCCGACAGGACCTGGGGTCACATCACCGATCAGCAAAGTTGCGCCACTGTCGCCACTGTATACACCACCACGATTAGTCGGGTTTCTATAGTAAAAACCGCCGGTCACAGTTTTATTGTTGACGTTAGCGTTACCAAAGAACTCCATGTTGTCAGCAAGATCAGCGCCGAAGTTTGCCCACAACTTGTAGTCGTCTTCGACTTCGGGCGTACCCCAAACCTGAGCAGGGTTAGCGACGTTCTGATAACCCGCGGCGATCAGACCCGCAGCATCCCCACGCTGTACAGAGCGGTCAGTCGCTTCAGCACCGCCCCACTCTGCAGTAAGGTTAACAAAGCCACTGTCGCCAATACCGAAGCCTTTATTGGCGGCGAAAATCATCGTCGCGCCATCGCCTTCACTGTACTGGCCATACTTCACTTCAAACGCGCCGTCTGTAGGCGAATCTTTGAGGTTGAAATTAATAACCCCAGCGATCGCGTCAGACCCGTATTGAGCAGCGGCACCGTCGCGCAATACTTCAACACTGCGCAGCGCAAGCGCCGGGATGGCTGCAATATCAGCNCCCTGAGAGCCATCCGATAGACCATTGCCCAGCCACGTGATGACTGCAGCGCGATGACGGCGTCGACCGTTTACCATTACCAATGTATGGTCAGGTGCCAAACCCCGAAGGTTAGCAGGCCGCACCAAAGTTGCCGCGTCACTGATAGGCTGGTCGCTTACATTAAAAGAAGGCACAAGATTACGCAGCAAATTGCTGGTATCGATACCGCCTTGATTCATAAAGTCATCACCGGTCACAACGTCCACGGGCGCTGTTGAATCGGTGGTCGAGCGAGGCTTCGCGCGAGTACCGATAGTGACCACTTCTTCGATCATGTCCTCGTCGGCTTGAGCCATTTCGGCCTGCACCTGAGTACCCGTCGATAAAAGCATCAGCATCAGCGCCGCCGCCAAAGCAATTGCATGTTGGATAGTCTTCAATTCTCTTCTCCAATTTAAGATAGATAGCCCGAATGAAACGTTTTGGTGCAACGCCCATTTCGNGGGCGCCNATTTTGGTGCGAAATTGATATTTGTAAATAGAAAGTTACANAATTGTGTCAAATTGACGCATTTTTACCACTTACGTGGTCGCTTTTGATGCAAAACGCAAAAAGGAGNGGAGAATCCGNTTNAGCTGTGCCTACTANNCACAGCGCANCNATGGTTTTAGNATCTCAGCCCACTGGACCAAGACCCNGCCGNTTAATACAACCGGGAACCAAAAAATAGCCTAATTCTGTATANGNGGCGTGGGCAAAGGAGTTGGCGGGTGCGCCACTTCGCTCAACACAGGAGCGAGGTGGCGCTTCAACCGAAATAGCATTCCGACCAACGTCAGCGACTAAGCGGCGTCAAACATCAGTTCCGCAGCCGACAGCCCCAGTAGAGAGACCATACCGTTGAAATATTGCGCTTCCATATCGCTGACCCTGCCGTCTGCTTGGCAAACTTCGGCAATGGCTTGGGCAACTTCGCGTCGATCGTCTAGCGACAAATGTTTTGCTGCACGGCTTACAAATCGCTGCAAAGGCATTCGTTCAAACAGTCGCGACTTTGCTGCCACGTTTATCGACGCCGACGAGCAATCGGCACTGGCAACGCGACGCATGATTTCCTGCACTTTTTTGACTTCAACGTCTTTTACGTTGCTGTCCGCTGCCGCGGTACGGGCTAGCGCGGTAAACATTAAAACTGTTTTTAGCGCTTGGGTGTTTTGATTTTTTGCGAAATTTTTAAGGGACTTGCTCGACGAGCGAGGGGATATGAGTTTCATTTTGCCTTAGTTAGTTTTAGTGGTTGCTTGAGTCTGTTTGCACGATCGACCGGCACCTATAGAGNTAATTTGCGCCGAAATGGCCAAATTTGACTGCAAGNTTTTGGTGGGTAGTCACGTGAAGCAGTTGTACGCATCTGGGAGGGCCGCGCATNAAGCGAGTTGCGTTCCTGATTACTGGGTAGAATGGTAACACATCGATCACTTTTAAGCCAACTAANTCCGCGGCAATTTGCAACAATTAGCCCTCCAACNCNCGTTGCCGGCTGCTAGAAGACTTTTTCTTGAGGTACAATCAGACCCGCAATTCATTCTTCTGGGGTAGAGGTTAACTATGGGCAAAGCCACTCCGATATTGGTAGGAATTCACCACCTAGAACAACGTGAGGCAGACCCCACGGTTGCTCGAGAACCCATTCAGTTGATGATAGAGGCTGTTAAGCAAGCAGCTATTGATGCAGGCAGCACCGAACTGCTGAGCGCTGGCTCCGTGCGCGTAATAAAAGGCATTTGGCCTTACCAAAATCCAGCTAAGGCGGTAGCGGAGGCNATTGGCTGCGCTAATGCAGAGACCGTTTTGTCGCCGTTTGGTGGCAACTTCGTACAAACCACTGTNAGCCANAGCGCACTGGATATTCAAAATGGCGTTCACGACATCGTCGTTATCACCGGCGCAGAGTGCGGGAGCACCGCAGCCAAAGCCGCTAAAGCAAAAANCGACCTTAATTGGAGCGATCTGCCNGGCGAGCCTGATCGCCGCATCGGTGAAGACAAAGACATGCGCCATGAGGCCGAACGCGCCATACGCTTAGGCCGACCCATTGCCGTCTACCCTATTATGGAGATTGCATTGCGCAANGAGTTGGGCCTCGGCGTTGAAGAACACTTAGAAAAAATATCGGAATTATGGGCGAGCTTCAGCCGCGTCGCCGCAGNTAACCCAAATGCCTGGATTCGCGACGCCAAGTCAGCCGAGGAAATCCGTACGCCTTCATCGATTAATCGGCCGGTATCGTTTCCTTATCCTAAATTCATGAACTCTAATGACAATGTCGACCAAGCCGCGGCACTGATTATGTGCTCGGAAGAGAAAGCAAAGGCCCTAGGTATCCCTCGGGACAAGTGGATCTACCCTTGGGCAGGTAGCGATGCCCATGACCACTATTATCTCTCTAATCGCGACAACTTCTACTCGTCGCCGGCTATTCGCTTTGCTGGTAACCGATGCTTAGAAATGGCCGGGGTTGAGGCGCATAATTTAGATATGGTGGACGTTTACAGTTGTTTCCCCGTTGCCGTGCAGATTGCTAGTCGCGAACTGAAACTAGACACCTCAATGCCCTTAACAGTGACCGGCGGGCTGACCTGGGCTGGCGGCCCGCTAAACAATTACGTAATGCACTCTATTGTTCGTATGGCACAGCTGCTACGAGAAAAACAAGGCCAGAAAGGACTAATCACGGCCAATGGCGGCTATATCACCAAGCACGCATTTGGCGTTTATTCATCCGAACCCCCCACCCGACCGTATCAGCATGCCGATTTACAGGAGCAAGTCGATCAGACGTTAAAGCGTGACGTTGCGATCAACCATAGCGGCGATGGCGTCGTTGAGGGCTACTCAGTTATTTATGGCCCGCAAGGCATGGAAAAAGCATTTGTAGCCACTCGCCTAGCCGACGAACGGCGCGCTTGGGGTGTATGCCATGATCCAGATGTATTAAGTAGCATGACAAAAGAAGAATTTTGCGGCCGCACCGTCAGACTAGAGGATCATGTTGCCCACTTTTAACCCTGCGCGCGGACATTCCTAGATCATGACGAGTGCTCAAGCACGCGAGCCCGCAGGGCTGGGTCGGCGGCTGGCTGCCATGCTCTATGACGGACTGTTATTGCTCGCGATATGGATCGTCACAGGACTAGTCTGGTTTCCTCTCAATGGCGCAGCCGTTTCCGGCCCATTATTAACCATGGTGCTGGCCCTTGAGACCTTTGCGTTCTATGCCTACTGCTGGCGACGCCACGGCGAGACATTAGGAATGCGCGCATGGCATATTCGTTTAGTGGCCGCATCCGGGCAACCACCATCATGGCCGCAAATNGGTNTACGCCTGCTGAGCGCGTGTGTTTCATTAAGTTGCTTTGGCCTCGGCTACTTGTGGCTCTACCTCGGCAAGACTCGCCAAACTTGGCACGACCTCGCCAGCGACACTTACGTTGTGCATATTCCTCGCTGAAACGGCAATAGAACAAGCGCTGGGGGCTGTGGCGCGTTCCAAAATCGACTAAACTGTCGGGCTTCAGCGTTATATCGCGCCGTCTACATAGGCTCTAGTAATCAATGAAATACTCCATCGCCGCTGGCAATCTCCAGCAATTAAGAACTCCGTGTCTAATCACCGGGTTAAAGACTGCCAAACGCATCGCCCGCGCACTGGGTGAGGCGAAGCAATTCAGTCGCAGCACTAAAGATTTCGACGACGCCGCAGGTAAAAGTGTGTGCGTACATTTGGACGGCGCTGTCGCAAGAATGTTGGTGTTAGGAGGACTCGACAATCCGAGCGCGGCGGTTTTTTCGAAGATCGCTAACTTGGCAGCGCAAGAAGCCGTAAAACTGCCCATTGGGCAAGCGGTCGTTGCCATGCTCGACAGCAAGGTCAAGGGCAAAAATGCAGAGTGGAAAGCCAGCACTTTGATGCAATCCTGTAGCCATGCGGCGTATCAGTTTCGTCATCACAAATCAAAGCCTAAGCCATTACACCAACTCACGCGAATCAAAATTTATGCCACCGACGTCGACAGTAAAACGGTACGCGCGGCCGTTAAAATGGGCAATGCTTTAGACGCAGGGCTGCAATTGGCGAAAGATCTGGGGAACGAGCCGCCCAATGTATGCCACCCAAATTATCTGTTAGATCAAGCGCGCAAACTCGGCCGTGCCGCCAAAGTTAAAGTGACCCAGCTTGACGAAAAGAAGATGACCGAACTTGGTATGGGTGCATTTATGTCGGTCTCTCAGGGCAGTGATCAGCCAGGGCGCATGATTATCATTCAATACTCGGGCGGGAAAAAGAATGACGCACCCATCGCTCTAGTGGGCAAAGGGATAACCTTCGATACTGGCGGCATTTCCCTGAAACCGCCTCCGGGCATGGACGAAATGAAATTCGACATGTGCGGAGCTGCCAGTGTCTTGGGCACCACTAAGGCCGTTATTGAAGCTGGCCTGCCAATCAACTTGCTGACCATTGTTGCTGCTGCGGAAAACATGCCCAGCGGTTGCGCCACGCGACCCGGCGATATCGTTAAGACTCGATCAGGCCAAACGGTTGAAATACTGAATACCGATGCTGAGGGACGTCTGGTGCTATGTGATGCATTGACCCATGCACTGACATTTAAGCCCAAGGCCATCGTTGACGTCGCAACACTCACCGGCGCTTGCATCGTTGCACTCGGCTCGCATGCCAGCGGCTTGTACTCGAATGATGATGCGCTGGCTGATGCGTTGCTGGCCGCTGGTGAATACAGCAGCGATCGCAATTGGCGTATGCCACTTTGGGACGATTACCAAACCGCGCTAAATTCGAATTTNGCCGACATGGCAAACGTCGGNGGCCGCGACGCCGGCAGTGTCACCGCTGCATGCTTTTTATCGCGCTTTGTCGAAGGTGTAAGTTGGGCCCATTTGGACGTTGCAGGCAGTGCATTCCACGGTGGCGCACGCAAAGGCGCCAGCGGTCGACCGGTGCCGATGCTGTTTAATTACTTGCAGGGCCAAGCCTAAGGTCCATGGCCGGATCAGTAAGGTGACGCGAGTAGACTTTTACGTTCTGCCAGATATGGACATTGATGCGGCGATGCGTTTCGCCTGCCGCTTGAGCTTAAAGGCATTGCAGAACCAACTGGACATTCACGTTCACGTAGACGATGCGCCAGCAGCAGAGGCTATCGACGCGCTGATGTGGGACTACCCACAACACAGGTTCTTGCCCCACCAGGTTATTGACGAGAGCAATCAGACCAATAGCAGTCCTATTCACGTCGGCTTTAACCAGCCGCTGCTTCAGGCCGGCTTATTGATCAATCTGGCGGCGGACATTCCGAGTTTTTTTGGACGCTTTGATCGAGTCGCTGAAATTGTTGTCGGTAATACGCGCGAGCAAGGACGGGATCGTTACAAGTACTATAGAGATCGCGGTTTTCCACTGCACCATCACGAACTCAACGATTGGGAACACTAAAACTTGCCCAATATTGCAACGCCTTAATTGGTCTAAGTCATACAAAATAACCAGAGCTAATATGGAAAACAGCTTCAATCCGGAAAAAATTGAGCGCGAGCTTTATACCCATTGGGAAACGTCCGACTTGTTTAAACCTTCGGGCAANGGCGACTCTTACTGCATCTTAATACCGCCACCAAACGTCACTGGCACGCTGCATATGGGGCACGCGTTCAATCAGACCCTAATGGATGCATTGATTCGTTATCAGCGTATGAACGGCCGCCACACACTCTGGCAAATGGGTACCGATCATGCAGGCATAGCAACCCAGATGCTGGTCGAGCGACAACTCGCGGCAGAGGGTAAAACACGCCATGATTTAGGACGAGACCCGTTTATCGANCGCGTTTGGGANTGGAAACNCGAATCCGGAGATACCATCTCCAGGCAAATTCGCCGNATGGGCTCAAGTCTCGATTGGTCCCGCGANCGCTTCACTATGGACGACGGCTACGCCGCGGCCGTGCAAGCGGCCTTTATCAAACTTTACGACGATGGGTTGATCTATCGCGGCCAGCGTCTGGTGAACTGG
This sequence comes from Gammaproteobacteria bacterium, assembly GCA_002704325.1. Taxonomy (GTDB): domain Bacteria; phylum Pseudomonadota; class Gammaproteobacteria; order Pseudomonadales; family Azotimanducaceae; genus UBA4421. The sequence continues at coordinate 14,627 of PAFJ01000026.1, forward strand.
GACCCCGAACTCGGCACTGCTATTTCGGATCTGGAAGTCGAAAACAGCGAGGAGCAAGGGCATCTTTGGCATTTCCGCTACCCACTTGCAGACGACGCGAAAACTGCCGACGGCGAGGGCTTCCTGACCGTCGCAACCACAAGGCCGGAAACCATGCTTGGCGATACCGCCGTTGCTGTACATCCTGATGATGAGCGCTACAAGACTCTGGTGGGGAAATTTATCGATCTGCCCTTGGTCGGGCGCAGAATCCCTATCATCGCCGATACCTATGTCGACGTGGAATTTGGTACTGGCTGTGTGAAGATTACCCCAGCCCATGACTTCAATGACAATGCCATGGGCAAGCGCCATGAGCTTGAGGAAATAAATATCCTCACCGGCGCTGCATGCATTAATGACAATGCACCAAAGCAATATCGTGGTCTGACTCGCGAGGCTGCACGCCAGCAAATAATTGATGATCTAGAGGCTTTGAACCTTGTCAGCACCATCGAAGACCACAAATTAATGGTGCCTCGGGGCGACCGATCCGGCGCCATAATCGAACCGCTCCTGACAGATCAATGGTTTGTAGAGATTGCACCACTCGCTAAACCGGCCATCGACGCAGTGGAGAGCGGGTCTATAACTTTTGTGCCCAAGCAATACGAAAATACCTATTTCGCTTGGATGCGTGATATTCAAGATTGGTGCATCAGCCGCCAACAATGGTGGGGGCATCGCATCCCAGCGTTCTATGANGACGATAACAACATCTATGTNGCAGCCGACGAAGCCAGTGCCCGAGCTAAATATCAGCTGGGAGACGAGATANAACTGCATCAGGATCAAGACGTTCTAGAAACCTGGTTTTCTTCTTCACTATGGCCATTCGCTACCCTAGGCTGGCCCGAAAAGACCGAAGGCCTGGCCAAGTTCTTGCCCAGCAATACCCTGATTACCGGCCACGATATTATTTTCTTTTGGGTAGCGCGCATGATCATGATGACATTGCGCCTGACTGGGAAGATTCCCTTTGAGACCGTCTACATTCACGGCCTAGTGCGCGATAGCGAAGGCCAAAAAATGTCAAAAACTAAGGGCAATGGCTTGGATCCGCTGGATTTTATCGACGGCATCGACGTTGAGTCATTGGTGCAAAAACGTACGGCCAATTTGACCCAGCCAAAGATGGCCCAGCGCATCGGAAAGTTAACCCGCAAAGATTTTCCCGACGGCGTCGCCGCATACGGTACCGATGCGCTACGCTTCACATTTTGCGCACTGGCAACGACTGGCCGCGATGTCCGCTTCGACGTGAGCAGAGTTGATGGCTATCGAAACTTCTGCAACAAACTCTGGAACGCCAGCAAATTCGTCCTGATGAATACAGCTGATACGGAAATCGGCCAATCCATCGAGTCATCACCAAACGTTATCGACCGATGGATTTTGAGTAAGGCCAGCAAGCTCATCGAAGATTGCCGTCTAGCGCTCGACACCTACAGATTCGATCTCTGCGCTACCGCGATATACGAATTTGTCTGGCACGAGTACTGCGACTGGTACCTTGAAATGAGCAAATCCATCCTCTGGAATGACGAGCTGAGCGAGCAGCATAAAGTCGCAACACGCAGAACGTTGCTCGAAATACTGGAACTGTTACTGCGCATCAGCCATCCCATTATGCCCTTCATCACCGAAACGCTTTGGTTGCAGGTAGCGCCAAAGCTGGGCATCAAAGGCACCAGTGTGATGGTGCAGAACTATCCAGAGCCTTCACAGTGGCGCACCGACGACGAAGCTCAGCAACAAATCGAATGGCTAAAATCAGTGATAACGGCTTTGCGCAACATCCGTGGCGAAGCGTCGATAAAGCCCAGCACAGGCATACCGATACTGCTCCAAGACGGCGCTGACCAAGACCGCACTCAGGCGACTAACGCTGCTGAAATGTTGAGACGATTGGCGAACGTCACCTCGATCGATTGGCTTGAGCACGGCAATGAGCCGCCACCTAATGCACTGGCACTCATAGGAGACTTGCGGGTCATGGTGCCGCTGGAAGGATTGATCGACGTTGATGCCGAACGTGCTCGGCTGACCAAAGAAATTGCGCGCTGCGAGAGCGATCTTGGACGCATAACCGGCAAACTCAGCAATGCCAACTTTATCAGCAAAGCGCCTGCCGAGGTCGTGGATAAAGAACGTCAGCGAGCACAAGAATTACAAACAACGCTCGCCACCCTAGCCGAACAAATGCAGCAACTAGCAAATCTGACTTAGCGACGCGTCTCCAGCACCGAGTATGCCTGTAAAAAAATCACGGTCTCAGGGCGCGTACCTACGCCGCGCGCAGTAATACGGAACGCCCGGTAATCGGGGCTGTCACGCCGATGTAATAACTCCACAATCGTGCATGCCGGCACTACCGTGTCGGCTAGTGTCGCGGTAACTGGCCGACAGCGCCCTGCGCGCCAGGTTGCGGCTCGCATCCATACGGGAGGCGCGGTAAAAACTTCCAGCCGGTATAGCCCAACGTCACCTTGCGCGGTAAAACTCGAAATAGGTAGCGTATGAAGCACGGCCAGTTCAGCCTTTATCGCTCGCTGGGCTGCGAGCCTAGCCAACCCAACGTCCATCGTATTTCGCACCCACACTGAAGTTAATCGAGTTTGCTGTNCAGCACTGAAGCCCAAGCCACTGAGGATTACTANCGCGACCAAACTCAAAAGCAGCACCATGCCNCGCTCTGACCTCATAACTGCCAACCCTGCTGAGCAAATTGCGGCAACATAAACGTCCGGGCACCACGAAAGGTAAGAGGANTATTCGCGAACTCGCTGAGTCCATGGACACTGGTGCTGCGAATAGATACCCGAACGCCAACCACTCGCGCATCGGCCGGCAAGTGCTGAGCATCGAAATATCCGATCGAATTTGCGGGCTGAGCACCTGTTGCGGCCAANAACCAAACCTGCAAATCATCNATACCTGCGATCAATTCCACGCCAGGCGCGGTTCCGAATTTGAGCCACAATGCGGTAACNGGGGNCCCCTGCCTATTAATAACGCGGCTCGGTGCGAGATAAAAGAATAGCGCTTNGATCCGCGCAACGATCGCATCTGCNCCATAACTTCCGGGCGACTCGGCAATACCGCGGCGGCCAGACTCAAGCCCAGAAAAAGACAGCCCGTCAACATTATCAAAAGCACCAGGACCTGCCGCCCAATCGAGCTTCAACCCCCCTGCAAGAGTCTCTATCGCGGTTATCTTCAACACAGTCGCCTGTTCACAATCTGCTACCAGCACGACGTCACCAACCGCGAATTCAAGGGCCTCCCCAAGCACTACGATTGGTGCGGTGCCAACCTGCAAAGCCCCTAGTGGAGCCCATGGACCTACTCCGCGGACCACTAATAGGTCTGCTTCGGGTAGCAACTGATCTAGATCTATCCCGTGCCCCGCATGTTGTACCTGTCGATCACCACCCACTCCGGACAGCGGTAAAGTTGCAGCAGGGTTCGGCGCAAGGCCGCCATGCGGGAGTGCGTCATATCCCTCGACCGCGCGGCTAATATTATATTCGGGCAGTTGCGACCAATCACCACGCAGCATCTTTGACAGCGGGCGCTGCGGTTCCGCGCAGCCAAAATTGCCCGCGCCCAACAAGGCACGCTCGATCAGAGCGAATGATAAATGCAGGTTTTCTTCGGCACGCTTGCTCGCAGCCAGTGCGGCAAAACTTTGCTGGGCATCCGCGAGCATCAGCATAGCCGCACTCAACACTACNAGACTTAGNCTAAGGGCCAAAATTAGTTCGATCAGGGTAAAGCCATAGCCCAGCCTCATTGCCGGCGCCCTAACACTACAGCCGTCTGGTCTAATGGAGATGAACGCCAAGCAACGGTAACGAGCATACCGTCTACCGTTGCCGTCACTTCACCTGAGGGCAAATTAACCATGGGGTAGCGTGGTAGCAGAGCGTCTCGTTCCGCCACCTTTACGCAGCCGGAAGAATCAGCATATTGACTAACATGACACTTTATTAAAGCGGCTTGATAAGCCGCCAACTCAGCGCGGGTGCAATATCGATTCAAGCAGGAGGTGGTGACCACGGGCGGCGCACCGCCAGTAAGTCCTTTGAGTCCCGGAACAGCCAATTCAGAATGCACATAATGCCACCATTCAAGACCGATACCATGCGCCAGCAAATATCGCTGGGTAGTTTGAGTGTCTACAAACAACTGCCCTTGCAGTCCAAGATGGGCAAATACTGCTGTGCCTAAAATCAGCATAGCAACNAGCATTTCTATGAATGAAAAGCCAAACGGGGAAAATCCACAACGTTGGACTAACTCAGCGGCCACAGCGCTTCATCAGCAGTAAACCGGCCATCGTCATTGGCGTCCCATCTGCGTACACCAACGTGATCCAAACTCAACGCACCTGGCCGACTATTACCTACCTCCTCCCGCGGCGTTGCAATNAGCTCAAACTCGTCAGCCACTGATCTAATGGTGACAACATACTGAGAAGACTCGGATCTAACGTGTGGGCATACGCTAGCGGCAACGAGACCTGTATCCGCATCACCCATACCATCGCCATTAGTATCGGCATGGCCCGAATAACTGTTTCGCTGCAAAGCGACACGATGCAGTCGCTGAGCACAGGCCAATAAGTCTGCTTGCGCCTGCAGTTGATACCCTCGCTCAACGTACTCTTGGTAAGTCGGCCTGGCGATCAGACCAAGGACGAGGAGCAGACCCAAGGCCAGCATGAGTTCGATTAAGGTGAACCCCAAGCCTTGGGTTAGATCGCGGATCGGACTCTGAAACATATCCCGATCTTGCCGAACCTATGCATTACTGTCGGTAAGCGAAAGCCTCTTTCAGATTTGCGAATTCAACCCGGCGGGTNGCTCAGAAGGTCAATACGATCTTGCCAATCGTATTGTTAGACGCCATTAGTGAGTGGGCCTCAGCGGCCTGTTGGATAGGATATTCGGCTTCAATAACAGGCTGAATCGCGCCACTTTCGATGTCCGGCCAGACGTTTTTCAGCAATTGATCCATAACAGCTGCTTTTTCGCNGATCGGTCGCGCTCGCAAGGTTGATCCGATGACCCGCGCACGCTTGCCCATCAGCAGAGCCAAATTCACTTCGGTTACCGCGCCACCCATCAAGCCGATCAGCACCAAGCGCCCACCCAGGCCAAGCAGATNGAGATTATCTGTCAGGTACTGGCCGCCCACCGGATCGAGAATCACGTCAACGCCAGTGTCACCAGCCCACTGACGAGCGGCGTCCGCAAAAGATCCTTCATGTCGCACCGAACCCGCAGCTGCACCAAGCCCAATACAACTTTTCAGCTTTGCATCTGAGCCGACGGTGACAAAAACCGGATTTTCACTCTGCCCGAGCAGTTGAATGGCTGCAGTGCCAACACCACTAGCACCCGCGTGAACAATAACCTTTTCGCCATTCTGCAGAGCTCCTTCCATGTATAGGTTCAAATAGGCTGTTGCAAATACTTCAGGTAGCGCCGCTGCTTGAACCAAGCTTAATCCTTTGGGCACCGCGAGCACTTGACCTGCTGGAACGATTACTTCCTCCGCATAGCCGCCACCGGCCAACAAGGCGCAGACATGATCCCCGACTCTACAACGCTGTACGCCCTCGCCGATCTCAATAACTTCACCGGCACACTCGAGACCCATGATAGGACTGGCACCAGGTGGTGGTGGATACCCTCCCGNNCGCTGCAGTAAATCTGCNCGATTGATCGCCGTGGCGTGCACACGGATTTTNACCGTACCAGCAGTACAATCAGCGGCGGCAAAATCTGCCCACACCAACTCGTCACCATTAACTTGGATCGCCTTCATTACCGTCGTCCTTGGTTATGTTCTTTTTTTAGGGGCCGTCTTACCTANGTTGGCACCTCATAGGCAGCCTCAACACAGGCGTATCTTCAAACCTTGGTCGTGCAGGTATTGCTTCAGCTGACTTACGCTGTAGTCACCGTAATGCACCATAGAAGCCACTAAGGCCGCGTCGGCGCCACCCTCGGTTAAAACTTGCAAGAGATGCTCAGGTTTTCCAGCACCTCCCGAAGCGATGACCGGTACGCGCACGGCTTGAGCGATCATGGCTGTAAGCGTGAGCTCATAGCCGTCTTTAGTACCGTCTGCATCAATAGAATTCACCACCAGTTCTCCAGCACCGCGCTGCTCACCTTCGAGTGCCCAGGCTAGAGCATCTTTTCCGGTCTTGGTGCGTCCACCATTGATGACGATCTCATAGCCGCTGGGCAACTGCTCACTTACGACCGTACGCAACACATCCATAGACAGAACAACATTTTGATTACCAATGGCTGCTGCACACTCGTTGATAAGTTCCGGTCGCTGGACTGCGGCAGAATTGACATTAATCTTTTCTGCGCCCGCCAAACGTAAATCAGTAGCGTCGGCAACACTGCGTACACCACCGCCAACAGACAGCGGGATAAATACCTCGCTGGCCACCGCTTCAACCACATCTAACATAATATTGCGTTTATCACTGGAGGCCGTGATGTCATAAAACACCAGTTCATCCAATCCATCCAGATAATACTCGCGCGCCTTAGCCACTGGGTCGCCAATATCCTTGGTGTCCACAAATTTGACGCTTTTAGCTAAATTGCCATTGCGCACNTCNAGGCAGGCGATCACGCGCTTACTTAACATTGGCCGTTCCATTTTGAAAAATTAGCCAGCAGTCGGAGCCCCACCTGGGCACTCTTCTCCGGATGGAATTGAGTGCCTATGTAGTTGCCCTTACCAATCGCACAGGCGAAGTCTCCTTCGTAGTCTGTAAGGGCAAGTACGGCGTTATCGTCCTGCGGCTGCGGGAAATAGCTGTGCACAAAATAAAATTCGTCGCCGGGCTGAATACCCGCCAGCACCGGATGCTCTTGCACAACCCGTACTTCGTTCCAGCCCATATGAGGCACCTTTAAATCTTGCCGATCAAAGGCAAAACGGCGAACCGCGCCCGGAATCAAGCCGAGTGTAGCCGTGTCGTTTTCTTCCGAATGGGTCAGTGACACCTGCATACCTAAGCAAATGCCGAGCACTGGCATCCCGTCCTTAATCACTTCACGCAAAGCCTCGTCCATACCTCGCTCACGGAGGCTTTGCATTGCGCTTCCTGCGGCACCCACGCCCGGAAAAATCACTCGATCGGCACGCCGCAATTGCTCCGGATCCGCACAATATTCCGCCTCCATACCCACGTGTGCACAGGCACGCTTCACGCTGGCAAGATTACCAGCTTCGTAGTCCAGAATTAGCGTCACGGTTGTGTCCAGTTGCTTGGCCAAGGGAGCGCAGATACTATCGCGTCTCCTACACGCGGGCCACGTTTTACCGGGCCTTTGTTGTCGCAAATCTGCAGAACTAAACAAATGATGCAAGCTGATACCCACGAAAAAACTGGCTTTTTGCTGATCAATCTCGGCACCCCCGACTCCACAGACGTCGCCGATGTTCGTCGCTATCTTGGTGAGTTTCTCATGGACCCTTTCGTTTTATCGGCCCCAACCCTCATTCGCGCGCTGATCGTTTACGGATTCATCTTGCCATTCCGACCACATAAGAGCGCCGAGGCTTACGCCTCAATATGGACAGAGGCCGGCTCACCCCTATTAACCGGCAGTCAGAACCTAGCACGCGAAGTGGCCGCAGAGCTGCAAGCGCCTGTTGCGCTAAGCATGCGATATGGCCAGCCAAGCATTAAATCCGGCATTGACGAATTAGCCGCCCAAGGTGTGGCGCACGTCGTAGTCGTGCCGCTATACGCCCAACATGCTGATTCGACTGTGTCGACTTCACTGCANGCAGTTGAAAAGGCCCTACCCAAGTCGATGCGACATTCCATACTCCCGCCCTTCTACGGCGCTGCCGAGCACAGTCAAGCCTGGGGTGAACTTATCAAACGAAATTTACCCGATCATTGGGATCATTTNCTGTTGAGCTACCATGGGCTGCCGGAGCAACACCTGCGCAAAGCAGACCCGACCAAAAGTCATTGCCTGCAACAAGACGACTGCTGCAACACACCCTCGCCGGCCCACAGCACCTGCTACCGTCATCAAGTCTTCGCCACATCCGCAAACATTGCGGCCCACGTCGGCTTAACGGAAGACCAGTACAGCGTCAGCTTTCAGTCTCGGCTGGGACCTCTGCCCTGGCTCAGCCCTTATACCGATCAAGTTCTTGAAGCCTTACCCGACCAAGGTGTCAAACACCTCGTGGTCGCCTCTCCAGCCTTTGTAGTCGACAACTTAGAGACGCTCGAAGAAATCGGCATGCAAGGTCGCGAAACATTTCTGAACGCCGGCGGCGAGACCTTCAACTTGGTCCCGTGCCTAAACTCGGATCCGCTGTGGGTACGCGGTCTTGCTGATCTCTGCCGCGCGCGCGCTGCGGCCTAGAGAAATCGGCCCACCCACCGAGGACACCNTAAGGGCCCAAGTGGTGGCACTTCAATCGACATCCATCGCGGCCGCCTGAACCGAAGCCTCAGCATAAAAGCTNCGNACCAAAGCTTGAGCGAACATGGATTTGCGCGCNACGAAACGTACCGGACGAGTGAGCGGCGGAAGCGTGGCATGCTTGAGCGGCANCTTAATCAATGACTTGTCTTCAATACCTAGCGTATGGGCAACACCTGAGGGGACCAAGCCATGACCAAAACCAGACAGTGCCATTTGTGCTACCGCAAAAAAAGACTCTAACGATACGACTCTGTCAAGATTCAACCGTTGCATATTTTCTTCAATAGAGCCCCAAGCCCCGGAACGCGATTCAATTGTTAGAACCTGAAGTGGCTTACCNAGCTTATATTTTAGCGGCTGCAACCCTGAGGGAATAATCACCATGGGTTCGTGACGGATTACTTCGGACACCAAATCGGTATCAGCGTCAGAACTGCCCGTGCAAATCCCAACCATATACTCGCCAGACCGCAGTCGATCTAATACAACCGGGGAACGCTGAGCATGAAACTCAAACTCTACTTCTGGCAATCGCTCACGAATCTGCGCAAAAAAATGCGGCCCCCAACTGGCAAGGATCGCCTCGGAGACTCCGAGGATAATCTTACCCTTGCGTAACGCATTGTCTTCTAAAAACACGCTCCGCAATTCCGACAACAGCGGCGTCACTCGCTCGACTAAGCGGGTTCCATGGTGGGTTAGCACCACCCGTCGACCATGCCGCTCTATGAGTTCACGATCGTAATAGCGCTCGAGCGCTGCGATACGCTTACTAACCGCGGACTGAGAGATCCGCATAGCGGTACTGGCCTCCATCATCGTGCCGGTTTTAGACAGCGTCACCAATGTTTCTAAATTTTCAATCATCTCACTGCATCAGTCGCTTTTAGAATGATTCATATTCCCTACAATCCCTTTATTAGGCAACCGCTGAGCAGTACTTTTGATCATTATGTATGTGCTAATCATCATCACCGCACTCGCAACCAGCATCCTATCGGGCTTAGTAGGCATGGCCGGCGGGGTGGTTTTAATGGCGGTATTAATTAATTTGCTGCCCGTAAGCAGCGCCATGGTGTTACACGGCATCACCCAATTCAGTGCAAACGGAGCCCGCGCGCTGATTCTACGAAAGCATTTAATGTGGAGCCTCTTACCCGGCTACTTGGGAGGCGCCATGCTTGCAGTCGCCGCATTCAGCGCCTTGCTATTTGTCCCCGATGCCAGCGTGGTTCTAATCTTGATAGGCCTATTTCCTTGGCTTGCCCGTCTACAACCAAGATTCAGTGTTTTCAATATTACTCGGCCGGCGTCCAGCGTGATCTGCGGATTGAGCGTTACATCGGCACAACTGCTCGCTGGCGCCGCCGGCCCATTATTGGACCTGTTTTACTTAAACAGTGGCCTAGGCCGTGAAACAATCGTGGCGAATAAAGCATTGACCCAAACCATCGGGCACTTGCTTCGCATAATCTACTATGGGGCGATCATCAGCGTTGCTACACCGATACCTAACTGGCTGTTTCTTGTGGCAGCGATTGCCGCTGTAGCCGGCACCCGCTTGGGCACCTGGTTGTTGTCTCGGTGGAACGATCAGCGCTTTCAGGAAGTAAGCAGCCAAATCATTCTGGTCACTGGCACCATCTGCATCCTGCAAGGCAGCTATCAAATCATCAGGTCAGCCGGCTTTATCGATTGAGCTAAACCGCTTTTACGACAAACAACAGATCACCCACGTTAACTTGCTGACCATTGCTCATATTGATTCGCGTCACTTGGTATCGTTTTGTCGAATCGTACAGTTCACCGTCGGCATTGAAATCCGCCAGACACAGTGGNCTAAATATCTTCATTGCCTCGAGCTGACACAACGTATGATCGAGCGAGACTTCATCGCCAACACTCACGTACTCAGGCTCCGAAGGCGACGGCGTGCTGTAAAAAATCGCTGTTGCTGGCGCCAAAACCTTCAGCTCTTCGCTTGATTCAATACGCAAACTGTCTAAATCAATGCCCGAATTCGCCACCCCTGAGCCCTGCTCGATGGCCTCAATAAGCGCTTCAACATCTGTCCGCTGCAAGAATTCAGGCAAGTAGTTGGTGTCATAGACACCTGCCAGAAAAACCTCGTCTACCAATATCTCACGTAATAACGGAATGTTTGTGCAAATCCCTGTCAATGTAACCCGACCCAAATAGTCAGCGAGCTTGGCGGCCGCGGCTTCTCGACTTTCCGCATGGACAATAATCTGGGCCACCATGCTGTCATAGTAGGGAGAAATAAATTTGCCCGGTCCAACGGCGGCGATGATCTCGACGCTGTCCTCCTCAGGAAAATAACATTCCTCAATCTTTCCTGGATGCGGTCGAAACGCCAAACTCCCATCACCTTGTTTTGAAATACGTTCTGCGTTGACTCTCGCTTCCATAGCGTAGCCGTTGTTTTGCGGCGTAAGGTCAGCGATGGATTCGCCCGCGGCAATACGAAACTGCTGAGCCACGATGTCCACGCCGCTAACCCATTCGGTAACAGGGTGCTCAACCTGTAAGCGCGTGTTCATCTCCATAAAATAGACCGCGTCGGCCGCCAAGTCGTAGATGAACTCTACGGTACCCGCACCTACATAACCCACTTCGTTAGCAATGTCCGCGGTGGAGCGAAGAACTTCTTGCAATAAATGCTCAGGCAANGTGGTTGAAGCAGATTCTTCAATTACTTTCTGTTTGTCACGCTGCACGCTGCAGTCACGGATGCCCAATACATGCGTATGACCATGGGTATCGCGCAATAGTTGCGCCTCAATATGCCGCAGAGAAGTAACGTACTTCTCAAGATAAACGTCGCCATTACCGAATGCGTTGCGCGCCTCAATACCGACACGATGGAAAAGCTGTTGGAATTCGCTAGGACTTTCCACGACTTGAATCCCTTTGCCACCACCGCCATGCACCGCCTTTATTAGCACGGGGTAGCCAATCTCGATCGCCACTTCAGCGGCACGATCCGCATCGGTCATAATTCCATGACTGCCGGGAACCACTGGTACTTTTAAACGCAACGCAGTATTTATTGCGTTCGACTTATTGCCCATCGTTTCCATACTGGACACCGGCGGACCTATAAAATTGATTCCGTGAGAGCGCACGAGTTCTGCAAAGGCAGAATTTTCTGACAAAAATCCTATGCCTGGATGCAAGCTGTCAGCACCTTGGTTCTCTGCCACATTGAGCACACTTTGGGCGTTCAAATAGCTTTCATCCGGGGTATTACCACCAATGCAAACCAANGTGTCGTTATCGGTGAGTTGATCAACCGCCGCGGATTCCATATCTGGATCGCTCTGCACTAAGATCACCTGAATGTCTTGTTGCTGCGCAATACGAATCAACTTAGCTGCAGTACAGCCACGAGCATGAATCAGCACTTTGCGTACAGGACGGACAAGATCCCGATCGGTATACATCGGCCGGTGCGCAACGACTACCGGGCGTTGATTCACTAAACGACCCTGCAGAATACGCGTCATCACTTCTTCGACGCTCTCATCCGCCACCGGTATAGACGCGTCAACACCCCGCAACGACTCATCCATGGTCGAGTAAAACGGGTGCTTTACCAATCCCTGCATAGCACCTTCATTGGCGGAAAGATAATTCGACAGGATAGAGCGCAACGGTAGGTTAGAGGGCACCACGATTTGTCCGGCGAACGGCATGCTGGTACCCGACCAATAGTAGGTCTGAACCAATGGGTGAGTGACGAAGCTGGCCTGGGCGCCACCGGTGCAATCGCCGTAACCAAATACAATTACTGGCAGGTCGTGATCACGCACAAATCGGGTAATACGGTCATTGACCGCCGCCATCGAAAATAATGCACCTGCACCTTCCTTTGTCTGCATGCCGCCAGATGAGATAAAACACACCACTGGCAAGTGCTGTTCTGCACACTCAAGCAACAGTCGGATCACCTTCTCCGCACTCGCCATATCAAATGCACCAGCCTGAAACTGCACATTTGACAGTACGACACCCACGCGAGTTTTCGGCAGAGACTTGACATCAGCGATGCCGGTAACAACACCACAGGGCGGTAACCCCTTGTTTAGAGCACTTTCAATTGATACCCGAAACCCGGGAAATGAACACGGATCAGAGCTCAGCAAATCATCAAAGCAGGGCTCCCAACGATCAAAGAATTGCTCAATGATATCGTTGTAAGTAAAGCGTCGGTCGCTGCGAATCACCCGCAACACATCCTGCATCTGCAGATCGTTGTAGGCCATATCCAAACGGTTCCAGAAATCTTTGCGCCGACCGATATTGCGCGGCGCAATTTTCCCCTGATAGGCCTTGCCATCCCGTTCGGAGGCAATCAAAGAATGGGTCAAGACACTAAATACATGCGTAACAACAACAAATAAAGCATCTGCAAGATGCGCAAAGCTGAGCTTTTTCCATTCTTCAACTGCGCGGAAAAAATCTGCACCCTTAGGCATTTTCAAGACCCGTTGATGCCAGTCAAACAAGCGCTGCCGCGCCACACCCGCGTCCTCATCAGCCTGCCCCAAGGTTTGGTCTAACAAACGTACTAAGGACTGTTGAGACAGAGCTTGGTTAGCTTGGGCTTCTGCGGCTATGGAATCGAGGCTGCCAAGCACAGCATCGTAAACAGAATCAAAACGCAACAGATTCTGGCATTCCAAGATGAAATCGGCGCGTAACTCTTCGTTTAGAAGCACATCTAGTACCGACAGTTCAGCCAGCACCACAGGTTTTACCCCAACCACCTGTGGTGGAATATGATTTGGTAGCCGCTCGCTCAAAAAGCGCCTATTGGCCTCCATCGATGCACTACCGACTGACTCAGCTAGGCCACCACTGGCAATTAACATGTTCAATTCGGCCACGAGTTGCTTCGCAACAAAACCCGATACCGTTTCCTCAACGAACCCGGCATCCAGCAGTTTGCGGCCCTCATGAGAAAACTTCTCATACAACAGATCTTTGACTTCCGCGTCGCCGACTATGGCGTTCAAGAGTCCGGTGGCGTCGGCAATGTCACTGACCTGCAGAATTTGTCGCGTCGACACGTCATCTTGCAGATATTGCTGCAACGCTTCGAGATTGCCCCGCGCTTCTTTTTTCCAGCGGTTGTAGAGAAAAACCCCCGCCGTGGAGAGCAAATTTGCTCTAGCGTTTTCGTAGTTCTGTTTCGGCTCACCGAATATAATTTGCGCGATNCGGCCGCGCTCGTCATTCATTGCTTGGCGCTTATCTTGGTAGTTACGCCAAGCCTTAGATAAGGCCTCGTCGTACACAACGCGGTCGGGATCTTGCAGCCAATATAAAAAGGTCTGACGGCGCTCGCGATCCGCCCGCGCATGCAACTCACCAGAGGGCACTTCTTGCTCCGCCAAGCGCCCATACTGCAGGGTGCTGGTGGCCTTAATACGCTTACGCACTTGTAAATAGCGTAAATATCGAAACGCCACGCCAAAGACATTCAAATATTCTGTGGGATTGCGAGTCAGTGCCAATGAAGCTGAGCTCTGCATTGCTTGCAATTGCTCAGAAGGCTTCAGATAACGCATTAAACTTTGGCGATAGTGATCCATTATGTATGGATTTTCCGCGACAAATTCTTTCGTCCGAGACTCCACATTCATAATGCTGTGAACCAGCGCCAACCGCAGGTTTTCGAGCTGATCTAGCCCATCAGCAGGACTGAAATCGACGATCGCATCGATATTCCCTTGCGCATAAAGTTCGTAGGGCGACACCCCAACATACTTGGCACACTCCTGCCAAGAAAGGTTCAGACGACGGGCGATATTCGCCAAGCCCGCTGGTTGGATGGTGCTAAACACACCGTCTCGCAGGGACAAAATGACATTGCTCGCAGCCAGAGGGATAGCGCCACCCGAATATCCTATGCCGTACACGAGACCGACATTGGGAACATCAACATTGCTCATTTCGGCAATGAGGCGCGAAATACTGTGGGCCTGATTATTAGCGTTGGCTTCTTCTCGCGGATCCGCACCCGGGGTATCCATAAAACTAACGATGGGCATCGCCCGCGATGAACAACGGTCAATAAAATCCGCTGCGCGCAAGTGATGCTCAGGCATCCAACTACCCAGCTCAACCGTGCGATCCTGAGCGATAAANCCTATTTCGCGCTCTAGGCCAGAACCGAAGTTCATAAGTACCGAGGCCTGATAGTACGGTCCCGACGACTGCTCTTCGAGAACCCTGCCTAACTGACGAATAATTACAGGTGCGGCAATACGGCCCTGATCTTCGGCGGGCGCGACGACCGCCTCGATATAGGCGTCGATGTTGTATTCTCTGAGCGCTTCCTGCCGGCGATTAATATCGCGCTGGGACAGCAAACCAGGTACCGGTCGATCTTCTTGGTCAACCTGTGGGAAAAGTGAAAAATCCTTAGCGAGACTCTCGGCGATGAAAAAAAGCCGATCCCCTTCGATGAGCTGCTTGACCACGTGTTTTAGACTGTGTGTAGAATTGGCCTACTTTAGCCATTTGCCATATTGAGCGCAATTACAGCCATGCCAAATTTGATCTGTGCCATTCTGACCGTATCCGACACACGAACCCTCGCCGACGATAAGTCTGGCGATCTACTGCAAGACTTTCTGCTCGCCGACGAGCATACGATCGCTGCACGCGAAATCGTCAAAGATGACATTTACGCCATTCGTGCAATCGTATCCAGCTGGATCGTTGATAAAGACATAAATGTTATCATCACGACCGGCGGCACCGGATTTACCGGGCGCGATAGCACTCCCGAAGCCTTAATGCCACTGTTCGACAAGCACATCGAGGGCTTTGGCGAACTATTTAGGCAAATNTCATACAGCGAGATCGGCACCTCAACAATCCAGTCCAGGGCCTTAGGCGGACTGGCCAACAGNACGCTGGTTTTTAGCCTACCAGGATCCTCAGGGGCAGTGACGACCGGCTGGAANGGCATTTTACACAACCAGTTAGACATTAATTTTCGGCCCTGCAATTTTGCCGAACTGATCCCNCGTTTCGCTGAACGCTAGCAGCGACCCCAAATCGTCGACGCTGTAACTCTAGGATAGTGGTTTGGCCTCGCATGCCCTTAACATGGTAGTCTGAGCAGNAAATCTCGAGGAGCCGTAACAGTGAGTTCAGATGTTTATATTGTGGGCGCTGCGCGCACACCAGTAGGTAGTTTTCAGGGAGCGCTGGCAAACCAGAACGCACCACAGCTCGGCGCNCACGCTATCGCCGCAGCGATCGGCCAAGCTGGGATAGATGCTGGCGAAATCGATGAAGTAATCATGGGCAACGTGGTCAGCGCCGGGCTCAAGCAAGCGCCTGCGCGGCAAGCTATGCGGCAAGCCGAGCTACCCGACAGTTGCGGTGCTACCACCATAAACAAAGTTTGTGGTTCGGGTATGAAAGCCACCATGCTAGCCACCGATTTGATCCGTGCAGGCAGCGCCGCCACAGTTGTCGCCGGCGGTATGGAAAGNATGAGTAATGCACCATTCCTCGTCGACAAGGCTAGAGCAGGGCTGCGTATGGGCCACGCGCAAATGCTCGACGCTTTATTCACTGACGGTCTGGAAGATGCAGAAACCGGCGGCTCCATGGGTTCGTTTGCGCAAAACACGGCCGACCAACATCAGCTCACTCGCGAGGCTATGGACGCCTATGCGATCGAGTCAGTCGAACGCGCACGCAGCGCCATTGAAAACCGATCGCTCGCCAGCGAAATAGTGCCGATAGAGATCAACGGCACGGTGGTCGCGGATGATGAGCAGCCTGGGCGCGCAAAAATCGATCGGATCCCAACGCTGCGACCCGCATTCAANGCCGATGGCACAATTACGGCGGCCAACGCATCATCAATCTCTGACGGGGCGTCAGCCCTCGTATTAGCGGCTGGCGATGCCCTCCAAGGACGCGAGCCACTGGCTAAAATCATCGGCCATGCCACCCACTCTATCCATCCCAGCGAATTCACATTGGCGCCTATTGGGGCCATTAAAAAACTCGCTGAAAACATCGGTTGGGATTTAGCGTCGGTGGACTTATTTGAGATAAATGAAGCGTTTGCCATGGTCACCATGCTAACCACTCAGGAGCTTGGGCTAGACCCTGCCCGNGTCAACATTCATGGCGGCGCATGCGCTCAAGGCCACCCAATCGGATCGACGGGCAGCCGCCTGATTGTGACTTTGGCGCATGCAATGAAAAACCAAGGCAAACAGCGCGGAATTGCGGCGCTATGCATTGGCGGCGGCGAGGCAACGGCCATTGCCCTNGAACGCGCGCTTTAAGGCGTCAGCAAGATTTATACCTTGGCCGTAGCATTGAGAAATTATATTGAGCACACCCGGTAAAACCACGCCTCTTCCAGTTATTGTTGGCTGTGGCGGCATCAATCCCGCCGGTAGAATAAGCGGCCATCATGCATACAGGCGCATGGTGCTTAGCGCGCTGCCCGCAGAGACTCAGGAACGCACCTATAAAAGCTTGGCCGAGCTCATGGGTATAACCAATGCGGCCGCTTTAACCGATGCTGATAAGACCCATATTCGCGATCACACCCTGATTCGCCGAATCGAAAACTTTGATCCTGAGGCGGTGCTCTGGCAATCGACACTGAAGATGACTGGTAGCGACAACCAGCCCTTGAGCTTCGTCGCCAACAAACGCCAATTACCAGCACGAATACCTGAAGACTGGAGCGTCACCGATCTTGGAGATCACCAAGTCAGAGTGGTATCCAACACGCCTCTAGACACGCTGCTACCGGAATTGCGCGTATCTAAAGTAACCAGTGCAGGCCAACTGCCAACTGGCTTTGACCCTGCAGCACTCTATGCCAGCCGCAACCATCCACGCGGTCTGCAAATGGCCGTTTACGGTGCATCTGACACACTGCGCTCAACCGGCTTTAGCGTAGAGCAGCTTAAAAGCATGGTCGCGCCAGATCAATTTGCCGTGTATTCCGGCTCCGCCATGGGTCAATTGGATGCCGACGGTTACGCCGGCCTGCTGCAAAATCCAGTCATCGGTAAACGGCCTTCGTCAAAGCATTGCGCCTTGGGGCTGCCAGAAATGCCGGGGGACTTCGTTAACGCCTATGTACTAGGTTCTGTTGGCGAGACCGCCGGCATCATCGGTGCCTGCGCCACTTTTCTGTATAACGTTAAGCGCGGGATGGACGATATCCGGCGCGGCGACAAGCGCATCGTAATTGTTGGAAACTCTGAAGCACCCGTAAACCCCTATGTCATTGACGGCTATCGGGTGATGGGCGCTCTAGCAGAGGACGAAGAGCTGATGAAGCTGGATGCCAGCGACCAGTGTGATCATCGTCGTGCCTGCAGACCATTTTCGTCAAACGCAGGATTTACCGTAGCAGAGGCCTCTGTATGGATCGTGCTTATGGACGACGANTTAGCCATGCAGCATGGCGCCCAAATTATGGGCTCGGTGGGCGATGTTTTCGTCAACGCAGACGGATACAAAAAATCAATTCCCGGGCCAGGTATCGGTAATTATCTCACCGTGGCAAAAGCCGTAGCCTCCGCCCGCGCCATTCTCGGCGAAGACCTCNTGCGGACGGGCACTTACATGCAAGCCCACGGCACCGGCACGCCCCAAAACCGCGTGACCGAGTCGCATATTCTCAATGAAGTAGCACAAAAATTCGGACTTGAACGATGGCTGGTGGGCGCNGTGAAGTGTTATGTCGGACANTCTATGGCGCCAGCCGGCGGCGAACAATTGGCGGCTATTCTCGGCGCATGGCAGGATGGTTGGGTACCCGGCATCACCACCATTGATCACATCGCTGACGANGTCCATCAAGACGCCCTGCATCTGCCGATGCAACACACCGAAATTGACCCAACCGCGAAACCCGGCGCGTTTGTCAATTCCAAAGGGTTTGGCGGCAATAACGCCACCGGGCTATTTTTATCCCCCCAGCATACGCTCGGAATGTTGCAAAAACGCTGGGGTAAAGATCGACTTATGGAACTCCAACGCAAGCAAGAGGCCGTTGTAGCGCGTGCCCAAGCGTATGATGCCAATGCAGACAATGGTTCGGTTGCGCCTATTTATCAATTCGGTGAAGGCGTGGTAGACGGCCAAGATCTGGAATTGGACGACAGGCACATATCCATACCCGGCTTCCCTAATCCAGTCGACCTGAACATCGCCAATCCTTACGAGGATATGAGCTAACCGAGGCCGCCAGACTCAGTGCAGAATTTTCGGTTGCAGCTGCAACTGCGACAGACGCGCCTCAACCTGCTGGGCCAATGCTGGCGGCGGCGACATTTCCAGACACGACACATATGCCCGCTGCGCATCCACCGGCTGTTGCATCTGCAGCAGACACTCGCCCCGTTCAAATTGCAGAGCAGCCTGCGCAACTGGATCGACCGTTTCTACCNCCAACTGGCACTCGAGAATGTCCAGCACCTCAACCCAGTTTTGGGCACGGGCGTATTGAATCTTGACGTTATTCAACATCCGCAGACCAAATACACTGGTGAGTGTTGGCGTCATTACGTCTTGTTGCTGTTGCGCTGTCAATTTCGCNTCCAACTGTTGCAGCTGTACAGCGCGCAACGACAACGGATCCACCAACTGTTGGTCTAATGACACTAGAAAGTGCCCAGGATAGTTAATACCGTGAGCGACAATACCGTAACGGCGCGCTGCCTCTATGAGCAGCGCGGCAACCGCTATGGGTAATCCCTGACGCTGCGCTATTACCCATTGCAAATTGCTATGACTTAAATCGGCCGGCTGTGGCCCCTGAGTGGCAAAACCGGAATCACGAAAAAAGTCGAGCAACTGCTCCACTTCCATGGCCTCAAGCCCTGCGATCGGTGTCAGCAGATCAGCAAAAAGCTGCCGTAAATTTTCACTATCGACCTCTGCGTCAATAACCTCGCTGACCAATAACGCCATCACAAACTCACCACGCGCCTGCTGTGCTGCGTCACTTAAACGTTGCTTTAAGTCGTCGGTAGTTGGCATCTAAAATCCATCAGTGCTCGCGAGTCTTACTGAACGTTATATCTGGCCAGCGGTCCTCTACTACCTGCAGATTTACTCGACTGGTGGCCAAATAAGTCAAATAACCNCCGCCATCCACGGCCAAATTGTCCTGATTTTTATTGCGGAAGTCTTGGAGCATCTTTTCATCATCNCAACGAACCCAACGAGCAGTATAGGTGGAGGAATTTTCCCATATGCACTCGGCCCTGTATTCATCACGCAGCCGAAAAGCCACTAAATCGAATTGCAAGACACCTACGGCACCAACAACGAGCTCGTTTTTACTTAACGGCTTGAAGACCTGCGTTGCACCTTCTTCCGCTAATTGCTGGATACCCTTTTCCAATTGCTTGGAACGCAACGGATCTTTAACACGCACTCGCCGAAACAATTCCGGCGCGAAATTGGGTATGCCAATGAACCGGTGCACCTCTCCCTCGGAAAAGGCATCGCCAATTTGTATAGTGCCGTGATTGTGCAAACCAATGATATCGCCCGCGAAGGCCTGCTCGGTCTGCACGCGATCACCCGCCATGAACGTCACCGCATCAGCAACTTTGATGTCCTTACCAAGACGCAGATGGCGCATTTTCATGCCCTGACGATAGGTGCCGGAACAAATACGCAAAAAGGCGATGCGATCTCGATGATTTGGGTCCATGTTGGCCTGAATCTTAAAGACAAAGCCGCTGAACTTAGATTCTTCAGGGAGCACCGCTCGGTCTTCGGTTGCGCGTGGCTGCGGCGGCGGCGCTAGCTCAACAAAACCATCGAGCATCTGGTTGACGCCAAAGTTACCCAGCGCCGTACCAAAGTACACCGGACTAAGCGTAGCGGCTTCAAAGTCTTCTTGGATATATCTATGACTCGCACCTTGCACCAACTCAATCTCGTCGACGAAATCCTCATATTCATCACCTAGATAGTCCCTGGCCGCATCGCTGTGCAGGCCGTCTATAATAGGGAAATTGTGCACGTGATGGCCATGGCCTTGTGCATAGCACACGATTTGGTCTTTCGCGAAGTCATAAATACCTTTGAAGTTTTGACCCCGGTCAAGCGGCCAATTCATTGGTGCGCATTGAATCTGCAGGATGTCCTCGATTTCATCGAGCACCTCAATTGGGTCGCGTATTTCCCGGTCTAATTTATTGATAAACGTAATGATCGGCGTGTCGCGCAATCGGCACACCTCCATCAATTTAATCGTACGCGGCTCAACNCCTTTAGCTCCATCAATTACCATCAGTGCAGAGTCAACAGCGGTCAAAGTGCGATAGGTATCTTCCGAAAAATCCTCATGGCCGGGCGTATCAAGCAAATTCACGACTCTATGGTCATAAGGAAATTGCATCACTGAGGTGGTGACAGATATACCGCGCTCCTGCTCCATTGTCATCCAATCTGAGGTCGCATGGCGGTCCGACTTTCTGGATTTAACAGTCCCAGCCAACTTGATCGCTCCACCAAATAACAGCAGTTTTTCAGTCATGGTGGTCTTACCCGCATCCGGGTGCGAAATAATCGCGAAGGTTCGCCGGTCACTTAGGGAATCGGTCACAACGTCAAGCTTTGTTCAGAGAGGCGCGGCAGTATACGGAGCTTTAGTCCGCGGTGCTAATGTCAAACGCCTGCTTGCATAAGATTGAGCGCCATACAAACCGCATCCTCACGCCCTAGCAACCCAGGGTAGTAATCCTTGCGTACACCGATTTGGCGAAAACCAACGGACTCATAAAGAGTGATCGCCCGACCATTTCCTACACGAACCTCGAGAAACATCTTCGCTGCATCTACATGACGGGCATGCTGGCACGCAGTTGTTAATAGCAACCGGCCTAAACCCTGCCCCTGTTGCTCGATTGCGATAAACATATTGAGTAAATGTGATTCCCCCGCGCCGCTACTCACCACTGCAGCGCCAAGGAGTTGCTGACCTCGACACAAAACACCGCCCCAGTAATCTGCGTCCAAAGAATCTTCGTACATTTTTAGCGTCCAAGGAAAATCCGTGGCTGCGTGCTCCAGGGCGACAAGCTCCGAGACTCGGTGCCGCATCAGCGGCTTGACCAGGATTTCAACCGCGCTCACTTGCGAACGCTGAGCCTATGCCAAAGGTTTCGCTTCGCGTCTGCGCTGACCATCAGTTCTGACAAATTGGGAATCAAAACATAACTCTGATCGAGCAAGGGTACCCATTGGTCAATCAAAGCGCGTATCACTTCGCTACACAGCAATATTCGACCACCCTTACCCCCAACACCAAATTTGTCCATAAATGCGAGCAGTGCTCGTTCTGGCGTTCCAACATTGTCCGTCAAGGGCCAGTTAAACTCGCTAAATTCTGGTTGCATTTTATTTGCGCCACGCTGCTCCCAACTGCTGCTAAGCAATAGATCTAGAGCGAATTGACCCACCTGCCCAGATAGCGGCTCAGCCGACAACAACAATGCGCCTTCATTATGCAGATGATAAAACCGTATCGGCGCAATGGGATCCAGAGCGGNCCGACTTTCTGGCACCACAGGGGGATCTGCGACCTGCGCTTGTTCAAGCGCCGGGCCTTCGTTAAGGGAAGATTTTAGCGAGGCTAAGTCTTGTTGCGGCAACGGCTGCGAAGAAGGTTCTATCGAGCCTTGTTCAGTCGNAGTCGACCCAGAGGCTCGGCGTGGGTACCAAACATCAATACCCATATCCGCGAGTATGCGGGTTTGCCGTTGGGTAAGTTGCAGGCTTCTATTGGTCAATCGGCTAATCTCTATTGCGATACCCGAATATTAGCGCAGACAAACTGGTCTCGGACAGCTGCACCTAGGCCGCGCGACGTGATTGCCAATGAAACCATATCCGCTCACCCATTATTCCGACAAATATCAAAAAATAAACAGCCTCCGCCAGACCGCCATCTTTACGTAGCCACAGCAAATGCACAATCGCCAAAAAACTCGCCAAATAAATGAGCCCATGCAGACGCTGCCAATTCTGCTTGAGCCGTCGCCGCCAACCCCGGGTCGAGGTCAGCGCCATCAGCAACAAGACGACGAATGCCCCGATGCCTGCGGTGATATAGGGTCTATGAACAAAATCATCGAGCAATTCAGTTAGCTGAAACTCAATATAGAGGCCGGCATAGGTAAGTACGTGCAAGCAAACATAGGCAAACGCAAATAAGCCGATAAGCCGCCGATGCTGACCCAGCCAAGGCCAGTGCAGCCTACGCCTGAGCGGTGAAACAGAAAACGCCAGCAATACTAGGATCAACGACCATTCGCCCAAATAATGTAAAAGGGCTTCAGTGGGCTCAACGCCGAGCCCAGAATTAGGTTGCTGTAACTCTCTTACAACTAGAATACTTAGCCACAACAATGGTGCGGACAGCGCAACCCATAGAATNGCCTTACGCCTGCGGGCGCTCAGCAGGCCGACCCCGTTCATCAGTAAAACTTGCGCAGATCCATGCCGCGATATAAGCCGGCCACTTCTTCAGCGTAACCATTAAACGGTAGCGTTGGCCGCCGATTTGGATCAAATATAGAACTAGGCAAGCGCCGCTCACTGGCTTGACTCCAACGCGGATGATCTACCGCAGGATTCACGTTGGCATAAAATCCATATTCATGGGCAGCCAACGCCTGCCAAGTATTAACTGGCTGACGCTTACTAAAATGAATGCTGACAATGGACTTAATGCTTTTGAACCCATATTTCCAGGGCACCATAAGGCGCCACGGCGCCCCGTTTTGATTGGGCAAAGATTTCCCGTATAGCCCAACCGCCATGATGCTTAATGGGTGATAGGCCTCATCCATGCGCAGCCCCTCGACATAGGGCCAGTCAATGCTAGAAAAGAAAGACCGCTGCCCGACCATTTCTTCAGGCCGATACAGCGTCTTGAACACCACATACTTGGCATCACCCGAGGGCTCGAATTGCTCGAGAATACGTTTGAGCGGAATCCCCATCCAAGGAACCACCATAGACCATGCTTCAACACAGCGAAAACGGTAAATTCGTTCTTCTGGGGTCAAGCCTTTAATGACATCCTCAAATGCGAAATCGCCAGTTTTTTTCGCCTCGCCCGATACCGAAACAGTCCAGGGGTCTGTGGTNAACGCGCTCGCGTTAGCATAAGGATCAGATTTATCTGTGCCGAACTCATAAAAATTATTGTATTGGGTAACAATCTCTTCAGGCGTAATGTCGTCGTCTTGTTGCAAGCCTGCCTGACTAACTGGCGCCGGCAGCCCCAGTCCAACGCCCGCAATAAGCGCGCTACTCTGCCCTAAAAATCGACGCCGCTGTCGATAGATCTCCTCTGAGGTAATCTCCGAACTTGGAATATCAGATGGTTTTCGGATTAACATAGTTTGTTCCTGAATTGGTGCAATCGCTCAACCCAAGGGGTGTGCAGATTATTGCTCTGGCGCTTTGCGCCTAAAATGCTGCCATAGCGCTTTCAACGGGCCCGAAACGGAATAGCCAACACACAAAGTCAGCAACACTGCCGGCGGATCTACCGTAACCACCGCAAACGCGAGCGCAATAAGCACTAAGGTCACGAAAGGAATTCGCTCCCGAAGGTTAATCGATTTAGGCGAGTAATAGCTAAAGTTTGAAACCATCAGTAGACCCGCNAGTCCGGTAACAACAGCCATTACACTTGCGAGCAATAGCGACGGTTGCTCACCGCCATTCGATAGGGCTACCCATATACTGAAGGTCACTAGGCCTGCCGCTGACGGACTCGCCAGCCCGGTAAAATTAGCAGTGTCGCTTTCAGTATTGAATCGAGCCAAACGAAGAGCGGCGCACGCCATATAAACAAAAGTAGCAACCCAACCAAGCTGGCCTAGACTGGACAGGCCCCAAGAAAATGCAACCACCGCTGGCGCCACACCAAAGGCCACCATGTCCGAGAGGCTGTCGTATTGAGCCCCAAAGGCACTCTCAGACATCGTGATTCGAGCCACTCGACCGTCCGCAGTATCCAAGAACATAGCGATGAAAATGGCCAAAACCGCCGGCAAAAAATCACCATTCATCGCCGCGATAATGGCATAAAAACCTGCGAACAAGGCTCCGGTCGTGATCACATTAGGCAAAAGGAAAATGCCTTTACGACGCAGTGAAGTATCCCCCGCATCGGCATGCTCTTTTTCGTCTGGACCCTCGTCCTGCCCGTTCGGAGCTATCGCACGCAAAGGCTGTTTATCTTTCGACGTCACAATGCACCTCGGTGGCGTTAATTGACTTCCTTGTTTACCAGACGATTCTCTTGAATCCAAGGCATCATTGCGCGTAATTTCTCACCAACTTCCTCAATCGGATGTTCTTGAGTAATACGCCGCATGGCCTTAATGCTCGGAGCTCCAGCCTGATTTTCTTGGACAAACTCCTTAGCAAAGTTACCCGTCTGAATTTCTTTCAGAATGCGCTTCATTTCGACCTTGGTGTCCTCTGTTACCACTCGCGGACCACGCGTTAATCCACCGTATTCGGCAGTGTTAGATACCGAGTACCACATGTTAGCAATACCGCCTTCGTAAAAAAGATCAACGATTAGTTTCAACTCGTGCAGACATTCAAAATAAGCCATTTCTGGGGCATACCCTGCCTCTACCAGAGTCTCAAATCCAGCCTGCACTAATGCAGCTGCACCACCGCAAAGTACAGCCTGCTCGCCAAAAAGATCCGTTTCTGTTTCTTCACGGAAGGTCGTTTCGATAACGCCAGCACGGCCACCGCCATTGCCCGACGCGTAAGACAACGCAATACT
This sequence comes from Gammaproteobacteria bacterium, assembly GCA_002704325.1. Classification (GTDB taxonomy): domain Bacteria; phylum Pseudomonadota; class Gammaproteobacteria; order Pseudomonadales; family Azotimanducaceae; genus UBA4421. Next base: position 40,022 of record PAFJ01000026.1, read on the forward strand.
CTTAGCCTGCCCAGTGGCGTCCTGGGCAATCGCGATCAGACTGGGAACGCCACCGCCCGCTACATACGTAGAACGGACGGTGTGCCCGGGACCTTTGGGCGCAATCATGATCACATCCAAATCAGCGCGCGCCTGAATCAACTCGAAATGAATATTGAACCCGTGGGCAAACGCAATTGCCGCACCTTGCTTGATATTAGGTTCGATTTCGTCGATATACAGCGACGCCTGCAGTTCATCGGGAACTAAAACCATCACCAAATCTGCACCCTGCACAGCCTCAGCTACCTCGGCCACAGCGAAACCGGCATTCTCTGCCTTAACCCAGGAACCCGAGCCTTTACGTAAACCGACAACGACCTGCTCAACACCTGAGTCACGTAAATTGTTGGCATGCGCGTGGCCTTGAGAACCATAGCCAACGACGACCACCTTCATGCCTTGGATTATTGAAAGGTCTGCGTCTTTGTCATAGTAAACTTGCATGGTTTGGCTCCTTTATAGTGCGGTTTGTTTTGACTTACCTGCGCTAGCAGATGGTCGGGTTACCTAATTTTGTCGCGGTTACTCGCTCTGTATCTGGGTTGTTTGGTCGATTTTTATATTTGGTGCTGATCAATCCGCGCTACCNCGGCTGATTCCAGAGACCCCGGAACGCACCACTTCCAAGATACTTATGTCATCTATTGCCCGAATAAATGCGTCCAATTTATTGCTCGGCCCAACTAATTGAATGGTATATGTATCTGCAGTCACATCGATCATCTGTCCGCGAAAAATATCCGCCGTGCGCTTCACTTCTTGACGGGCCTCGCCCTCGGCGCGCACTTTAATCAACAACAATTCGCGTTCTACGTAATCGCCGTCAGATAAATTTTCAACGCGCACCACTTCTATCAATTTGTTGAGTTGTTTAATGATCTGCTGAATCTTACTGTCATCGCCGCTCGTGGTAAGGGTCAAGCGCGACAGCGTTGTATCCTCGGTGGGCGCCACGGCTAATGATTCAATGTTGTAATTTCTCTGCGCAAACAGCCCAACAACCCGCGATAAAGCGCCGGCCTCGTTCTCCAGCAACACGGATAATATATGTCGCACTAGCTGGACTCCGCTGCCGTAGATTTACTTAGCACCATGTCACGCATAGCCCCGCCCTTAATAGCCATAGGGTAGACGTGTTCGTGGGGATCAACCCATACGTCAACAAAGACCAAGCGGTTCTTATTTTTTTCGCTAAACGCTTCAGCCATCGCTGCGTCCAGTTCTCCGGCATCTGACACTTTGATACCCACATGACCAAACGCCTCGATCAGCGTTTTAAAATCTGGCAGCGAGTCGCTGTAGGTGCTCTGCGAGTGCCGGCCCCCGTATTGCATATCTTGCCACTGCTTAACCATGCCCAAGGCTTGGTTGTTCAAATTGATGATCTTGATCGGTAAACCGTACTGCAAACAAGTCGAGAGCTCTTGCATGTTCATCATGAAAGAGCCTTCTCCTGTTACACAGGCCACTGTCGCTTCGGGATTTCCCATCTGTACGCCCATCGCTGAGGGCAAGCCAAAGCCCATGGTGCCTAGACCGCCTGAGTTGATCCAACGGCGCGGTTCATCAAAATGGTAATACTGAGCAGCGAACATTTGATGCTGACCAACGTCAGAAGAAACAAAAGCATCGCCCTTAGTGACCTTGTATAAACTCTGGATAGCCAACTGCGGCAAAATCGGCTTGCCTGCTTGGGGTTGAATGTTGTGATTCAGGCCGTTAGCGCTGCGCCAATCATTGAGCTGCTGCCACCAATCGTTTAATTCTTGCGCGCGATTTTTTTGTGCCTCGTCGTCGAGACCTCGCATCGCGTGCTCAAGACGTGTGGACAATTGTTGCAAAATCCAACTGCCATCTCCAAGTAAGGAAATATCTGCATCGATGATTTTGTTAATTGAGGCCGCGTCCACATCCATGTGAATGATGGTCGCTTTGGGGGAAAACTTATCCGGATTATTTGTCACTCGATCGTCGAACCTTGCGCCTAAGGCAATTACTAAATCGGCGCCATCCATAGCCATATTAGCTTCATATGTGCCGTGCATACCGAGCATGCCAAGGCTCAATGGGTCTGTACCCGGAAATGCGCCTAATCCCATCAAGGTGGAGGCTACAGGTGCCCCTAAAGCTCTAACCAGATTTCGCAGCTGCTCCCAAGCAGAAGCCAGAATTACACCACCGCCGACATAAAAGACCGGTTTTTTCGCCGCGAGCATAGCCTCGACCGCTCGGTCGATTTGCTCAGGATCCCCAGCATACGCGGGCGTATAAGAACGCATACTGACGGAATCTGGGTACGCATATGGAAATAGCTCAAATGGGTCCGTCGTATCCTTGGGCACATCAATAACCACCGGCCCAGGGCGGCCCGTGGTTGCGATATGGAAGGCTTTTTTAACCACGTTGGGGATTTCTTCGGCATCACGCACTAGAAAGCTGTGTTTTACCACCGGCCGCGATATACCCACCATATCTGTTTCTTGGAACGCATCAGTACCAATCAAGTCTCTGGGCACTTGCCCAGAGATAACAACCATTGGAATGCTGTCCATGTATGCAGTGGCGATGCCCGTAATTGCATTGGTTGCACCCGGACCTGAGGTCACCAGAACTACGCCTGGACGACCCGTCGAGCGGGCATACCCGTCAGCCATATGCGTTGCCGCCTGTTCATGGCGAACTAGGATATGTTCGATTTTTTGTTGCCGAAATATAGCGTCATAGATATGTAATGCGGACCCGCCAGGGTAGCCGAAGATGTATTCCACACCCTCGTCCTGCAACGATCGGATCAACATATCTCCGCCCGACAGTTGTTCTGTCATATTCATATTCCTAATTGGCAGCTTTTCGTTGTTACTGTTTACCCTAACGCTGCTCTTAAGCGCGCCAGGTACTGTGGCTTACAAGCTTTAACTAATTGATTTTTTTCAGGAAGACCAGCAGTCCTATTGCCTACCTAGTCTCCGCGGGGCGGGTATTCTTGTAATTCCGCTCCCCTATGTCAATCATCAGCCTTTTACTGTTTCCGATCTTGCAGCATAACCAAACTGGCCATACGGCCTGTCTTAGCACCGATTCCGCTTTCCACTGTAACTTGCCGATGCGAATAGAACGCTGGATCGGCATAAGTGCAGCGTTGAACTGCGGCGATTTGCCCAACACCGCACTCCTGCAAACGCCACTGGGTTAATCGAACAAGATCCACCATGCGTTTTGCCACATCTACAGAATGATCTGTAACCGCGACTGGGCATTGATCCCGCACAGCGGCCCATACATCACGATCGACCTCAAAATGCCGGACACTGATACAGGGCCCAATCCAAGCTCGTAGGTCTGACGGCACCGCAGGCAGCGCTTCCAGCAGGGACTCGATAACACCACCCAATAACCCCCGCCAACCCGCATGAGCAGCCGCCACAAGGTCGCCTCGCC
>PAFJ01000027.1 GCA_002704325.1 Gammaproteobacteria bacterium
TTGGCGCTTTGCTATTTTCTGCCGCGATCGTCGCACCACTGGCCGTAAAGACACTGACCCCAGATCTAACCGCTGCTTTCTTACGACCTTTTTGGCTGCGCTACCACAAATACGCAGTGCTTGGGGCGCTGGGCCTGACTGTGATGGGAACGTTGGCAGCGCCCTATTCTGCTCTACCGATCATTTATATCGTCCTGCTTTCATCGCTGGGCAGNTTCATGACCATATGCTTCTTCGTTGGCCTCAATTTGATTGCCAAAATAAATCTCGCCTCNGACATGCAAGATCANAAAGCTTTTAATGCACTNCACCGCGCAGACATGGCTNTGGTGGGTGCNGGAATGCTGACGGGGGTCGCCTTAATAATCGCCCTGGGTTATGTNTTACCCGGCCACTTCACCTTCTGGCAGCACTGATCGTAATNGCTAGAAAGACACNGGCGCTAACGAAATAAAACGCAANCCGGTTAGGCTCGCCTGTCAAANTTGATATAATATNNATCATCACTTCCAAGCTCCTTTCGCGAGGCATAAGGATTGGCCCGGGTGGTGAAATTGGTAGACACAAGGGACTTAAAATCCCTCGGAGTAATACTCCGTGCCGGTTCGAGTCCGGCTCCGGGCACCATAAACTNTATAAAAGAATGGCTTAGGAAGATCTGATCATTTGCGGCANCGATTTCGCCCACAACCCTTGGTNCCGAAAACATTGTGGGCAGCACAAATCCTCAACCCCATCCAATGGATGATTTCTGCATCCGTCTTTTGCGTCTCGATTTTGGCGATATCAGATAAAACTAAGCGCTAACGACACGAAGCTTGCTCATCCTAAATGGGGGTTGGGGCAGCCCTCGTAGCATCTAGCTTCGAACACCTTAGACCCCATTGAATATGGCCACGTACTCCAGCATCTTAGACGAATAGCTCAGAGATCGTTTCCTAAGGAGGTTGTTATGGGTAGATATCGATTATATGGCGGCGGTGGATCGCCCTACTCGCAGAAAATGCGCGGAATNCTACACTACCGGCGACTACCCTTTGATTGGGTACAAATTACCCCCGCGCTGCGATCGGATCTGCANCATAGCGGCCCATCAGTAATTCCCATCCTGCGCCTACCAGAAGACGGTAGCTTGCATGTAGATTCAACGCCTTTAGCGCTATTGCTAGAGACTCGACACACCCAACGCTCGATTATTCCCCCCGATACCGCAGTGGCATTTTTATGCCACCTTATCGAGGACATGGCCGATGAGTGGGTAACTAAAATTATGTTCCAATATCGNTGGGANCTGGATNTCGATCAGNNGTACAGTAGCCGCCAAATCATCAGCGANAATACGCCGGGCCTTCGCGGTGATGCGCTATCTAAAGCNGCTCAGCAAATCCGCGATCGCCAAGTCGGGCGCATGCCACTGGTCGGCTGTACGCCGCAAAACAAACCAATTATTCAACAAAGTTTCCATGAATTACTGGCGATTCTTGATAGCTTCGTGACCCGAGACGAATACTTATTTGGCACACGACCATCGCTGGCAGACTTTGGCTTGTTTGGACAGTTAAAAACACTAGCAAGCGACCATACCCCGATGCTCATCATGCGTAATGATGTACCGAGCGTATATGACTGGATCAGACGGCTTGAAGACAGCAGCGGCATAGAAGGCGACTGGAATTCTTTCTCAGAAATACGACCCGCGGTAAGCGACATGCTGCGTTACTGCGCTACTTACTACTTACCTTTTCTACAGGAAAATAGCGATGCTATTGAAAGGGGCGATAAGAATATTTCCCTATCTCTAGCGGGCAAGCCCTACGCGCAGCCGGTCTTCAAATATCAAGCGAAGTGCTTCGCGAGGCTGAAGTCTTTATTCGTCAACGTAGAGTCCTCTGACCTGCGCGATCTCTTATCTGCTACCGGATGTTTACGTTACCTGCAGTGAGGCATCGATCCGGCAACGCTTGGTGCGCACAGTTACTCAACATGCTGTCGGTTTAATCACCCGAGATCACCAAACGCGGTGAGGCATTGCTTTGCGCCCAAATTCGAGTGGACTGTTTCAACAAATAGACTTCACGTCCGGTGCGCCAAAAGGTAATCGGCATTTTTTTCCGCAACCATAATAGTCGCAGCATTGGTATTACCTGACACCACGTAGGGCATTACTGATGCATCTACGACAGAAAGCCCACTGACGCCTTTAACCCGTAAGTTTTCATCAACGACTTTACCAATACTGCAGGTACTCGTTGGGTGATATACCGTACTCGCTTCTTCGCGAATGTAGCTCAACAAGGCCTCATCATCCAAATCACCCAACTCTATGGAAGGTTCTAGCCGCGAGGTTATGCTGCCTGCAAGCGCGTCGCTCTCGAAAACCCGCAGAAGCAATTTCATCCCATCCACCATAGTCCGCCTATCGAGTTCCGTGCTGAGATAGTTCGCTTTAATTTCTGGGTGCTTTTGATAGTCAGCACTCGTAATGTGTATTGAGCCTCGCGATTCAGGTCGGCTTTGATTGACCACTGCGGTCATTGCTGGTTCAGCCAAAGCGCGGATCTTGCCGGCGTTGTTGTACAGGGTTGCGCCCGAGGCGAAATGGACTTGAATATCCGGCGCCTCAAGGCCTTCTCGGGTATACCAAAATGCGCCTATTGGCGCCGAACCGGTCGTGAGCGGCCCTTTGCGCGCGAAAAACCACTTTAGAGCAGCGGGTAACAGTCGTGCACCACTCACTTCTCGATTAATCGAAAGATCAGCGCGAGTCCCGTATACAACTTTGCACAGCAAGTGATCTTGGAGATGTTCACCAACATCAGGTAGATGATGATGTACGTCAATTCCTAGGGCGCTCAATCGAGCGGAATCGCCCACGCCGGAAAGCTCTAATAACTGCGGCGAACCGATCGCACCGCAACTAACAATCACATGCCGCGCTCGGATTGTTTCTGATCGACCAGATCGCTCTGTTTCAACCCCAACCGCTCTTTTCTCCTCGAAGATAATGCGTTTGGTCTGAACTTTGGTTCTTATTTCAAGATTGCTACGTCCACGAGCAGGGTTAAGATACGCNCTGGAGGTACTCCACCTGCGTCCGTTTTTCTGCGTAAATTGGTAATGACCACANCCAGCCTGATCGACTCCATTAAAGTCGTCATTGCGCGGCACACCCTGCTCTTCCATCGCATCAAGAAATGTTTCCTGAATTGGCCGTTTGTCGACAACATCCTGCACATGCAAAGGTCCGTCCGTACCNTGCAATCCGTCATCATGGGTCTGCTGTCGCTCGGCCTTGACAAANTATGGNAGCACNTCNTCCCAAGACCAGCCTTTTGCACCTGCTTGNTCCCAAGCCGCGAAATCAACAGGNACACCACGAATATAGATCATGCCATTTATTGAACTGGAGCCCCCCAAACCTTTGCCGCGTGGCCAATAAATTCTACGATTATTGAGTCCAGCTTCGGGCTCGGTTTCGTAAGCCCAATCAAATTTCTTGTTCTTGAAGGTAGCCGCCCAACCGGCAGGTACATGCAAGAGGGGCGACTTATCACCGCCGCCAGCTTCTAAAAGACAAACACGCGTCTGCGGATCTGCACTGAGGCGGTTAGCGAGAACACAGCCTGCAGAGCCAGCGCCGACAATAACGTAATCATATTCATCCATGACCTGCTCCTATTAGTAACCGGCCCATATTGTCGCCTCCAGCAACTATTACAGCAAATCCGACACGACCAGCGACAATATGTGCCCCCGGACGCCACCGCAAGCCATCTCTATGGTCGGTCAAAACTCCAAAGTATTCGACCTAACTGCACTACGCGTGCAATTTCACCCCAGCTGGCGTTCTTACAGTCCCAGCATTTCTGCTATGTTTTGAATTTCCAAAATTTCGTACTGATCCACCGACTCGTCAGCTTTTGCTATCTTACGCAACGACGATATCAGTTTGCGCCGCTCGTCCGGAGAGGTGTTTTGCGCTAAGAAATCTGTATACGCCCGCAGGCCAGGGCCATTCCCCACCACATCGAACGAGCGTTGAATGAGTGCCTCTGCTGCGCTCCGTTCCAGTGAAAAAGTCGCCATTAAATGTTCGATTGATACCGCCACTTCTCGATCATCGATGCGCCCATCCGCGCGTGCGATTTCCATAAACANAATCGCCGTTGTCAGCGGCATATTGATAAAACCACCCTTATCCCTGAACAAAGACTCAATATACTGAAGCTTGGAGACGACTTGCGCCGAAACTAATTCTTTAAATGGCACCTCAAGTAAGCGAGCTATTTCCTGAATATCACTTTCCTCGAATTTATCCGCACGACCATCCGCATGGGCGATGTGCCACAATTGCTTTATAAAGTTAATGCGCGCCTGGAGGTCCATCGCTTTTTTCAATTCGTCAGTCAACGCACGCAATCCAACCCGCATATCCAAAAGAGCAATAGCTTTAGCGATTAAATTGGCCGCTTCCGTCTGCCCCGTCTCAAGCAGCTCTTGAACGGCAAGTTCCGCACGCTGGATCTCGCTTTCTTCAAGCTGGTCGTTTGATTCGACCACTTGCAACATCAATCCGGCAACGGCTAACGGTAAATCAATTTTAATTGAAGGCTGATCGTTCATAAGCAGACATTAAAAAATAGGAGTGGCGGCTAAAGGTACCGGAAGTGAAGACTCGCCGGTAGATTAATCACACGATATCGATCGCAAATACGGCTCAATTTTAGCGGTCTTGNAGTTATAGTCATCCAAGCGTGAACGCCCAAGCATAGCGACTATCAGTTAACAGATATTCTGGCTTAGTACTGGGCGTCCATGAATCATCGCCGCCGACCCCCATGTGATAACCGTCCAAGTAAACAAAGAGTCCTTCCTGAGCTACAAGCTCGTGATCATGCGAAGCCGATGTTAGCTGCGCTTGTCCAAATTCGCTGACGCTAAAATGAAAATGCCCTGTGGCAACTGCCGACCCAAGGGCAAGGTGATTCACGTCACANCGCAATCCGTTTTCACTCGGAAAAATATAGTGGGTATGCATGCCGCTCATTGGCAGATGCCAAGCACCCAAATCCGCACTGGCAAGACGGTCTGGATAGTTTTCATGGGGCCCTCGCCCAAACCAAGCAACATGCTCAACAGGCTTCGCCAACTTCATACTTATACCAACCCTTGGTAGNGGCGGAAGTTCTTGCACAACCTCCACTTCAATCTGCACTGAGACTTGCTCATCGGCTGTAAAACGGAGCTTCCAATGGCTCCTTAAAAGTAATTGGTCGTTCGCGTAGTAGCCATGTTCGGTGGTGATTGTCTCTCGGTCCGCGCTCAGAGTGACATTTAGGCAGCGATGCTCCAGCGCAAATAGCCCGGCACCCTGCCAGCGGGCCAGCCAAGACCGCGGGTCCAAACGCCCTGCCGCGCTAGTACCAATGTCGTTATCCAATGGTGCGCGCACAAAATTATCTGCAACTTCCGAACTAAGTAGTTCCTCACCATCCTTTAACCAGTTTGTAAGCCGCCCACTGCTCCGGCTGACTGCCCATTGCGTATGACCAACATTAATCTCATAGGCTGCGTCTGTGACTTGGATAGTTACGCCAAGCGCTGCGGGCGAGTTCGCTCGATCTATCTCCGCACCCAGCTCAAATTGCCATCGCGCAACTTCATGATCTGCGGCAGACCAAGAGGTGGCGAGTATTTGAGTAATCCATACATTAAGCCAGCGCGGCTCTGTTTTGCTCTGCATCACTTCTGGCAAAGCAACTTCAACATTACCTAAAGGCTGGAGATCGAGGGCCGAATCNCCGCTGTTAATGACGCCACTTTGGTTAATCACCTGCCAATGCAAGCGCTCGTTATCGCAACGCCTAAATAAATACTCGCTGGTAATTTTAAGCAGCACCCCGTCGTAAGATGCGACAAAGGGCTGTTGGCAACGCTTGGCCTCGAATAACGTCGGATGCGCGCTACGGTCAGGAAAGACCAATCCATTAATACAGAATTGCCGATCATTGACCTCATCGCCAAAATCCCCGCCGTAGGCCCAGTAGTGTCTGCCATCGGCAGTGGATTTTTGCAGCCCTTGGTCAACCCAATCCCAGATAAATCCGCCCTGAAGCCGCGGATGCTCTCTGAACACCTGCCAGTAATCCGCAAAATTACCCAGGCTGTTACCCATCGCGTGGGCGTACTCACAAAGAATTATAGGGCGCTCTTCTCCGGCGACGGCAAGCCAATTCAACAATGATCTTTTTGGCCCGAGCTCTTCACCTTGATCCAGATCAGCATGGGTCCGCGCATACATAGGGCAGATAACATCTGTTACCGGCGTGTTTGAACCGCCACCCTCATACTGCACAGGTCTGCTTGGATCGACCTTACGCACCCAGTGATACATCGCATCATGGGCAGCGCCATAGCCAGATTCGTTACCCAATGACCATAAGATAATGCTGGGGTGGTTAAAGTCTCGAGACACCATACGGACCATACGCTCAAGAAAAGCAGACGACCAGCTAGGGTTGTCGGCGAGTCGCCCCATCGGCGTTACGCCATGAGTTTCGATATTTGCCTCATCCACCACATATAGGCCCAGACGGTCGCATAAGCGATAAAAACCCGTTTGATGCGGGTAATGGGAACAACGGACCGCATTAAAGTTATTCTGCTTCATAAGCTGCAGATCACGGGCAACGTTGTCTAAGCTTTCGTAATGGCCTGTTCGCGGATCATGTTCGTGTTTGTTAACGCCGCGAATAAGCACCGGTCGTCCGTTCACGCACAGTTGACCACTTAGGATTTCAACATTTCGAAAACCCACATCGCAGGCTTCACATTCTATGAGGCTACCCTCAGCATCTAACAAACTAACAGTTAGACGATAGAGATTCGGGCATTCAGCACTCCAAGCCTTCGGCGCAGCTACTGGCAGGGAGATAAGCGCACGGTCAACATAGCCACCTTTTTCATCTATTTGACNGGTNCCTACGGCATGCACCGTGCGCAACAAGGGCTCGCGTACCGCGCCATCACGCTCATACAAGGCAATAGCAATCTGGCAGTTCTGGGCGCCGTCAACGTCCACTTGAAGATCTAATCGCCCGTTTAAATAATCGCCGTCCAGTGCAGCGGTAACGCGCAGATCGCTAATTCTAGATAAGGGCTTTGCGAGCAACGAAACTGAGCGATAAATGCCGCTCAAATTCCACATATCCTGCCCTTCAAGATAACTGCCGTCGCAAAACCGCACGACCATTGCGCTCAAAACGTTTTCGCCGGCGCAAAGGTAGTCGGTTAAATCAAATTCGGCTGGTAAACGGCTGTCTTGGGAATAGCCGACCCAATGGCCGTTACACCAAACGTGGAACGCGCTATCGACACCCTCAAAAATAACCCGTATTTGTTGCGCTGCTGACCAGGCGATGGGCAGCGTAAACGTTCGTTGATAGCACCCCGTTGGGTTATCGTCAGGTACCTTAGGTGGCCGTCTGGGAAACGGATATTGCACATTGGTGTAGATTGGATAATCGTAGCCCTGCAATTGCCAATGCCCGGGGACATCGATGGGCTGCATATCTGCACAGCTTGCTGGCCATGAATCAGGCACCTCATTCACGCCGCGAAACAATCTAAATTGCCAAGGCGCCTCTGAGGTGGCGTCAAGAGATAACACCGCATCGCTTGGACAATCATCTCGCGCATCATCTTCATTACGCCAACTGGCTAAAGGGACGTGTGATGGCAGTCTATGCTGGGAAGTGACTTCCTGGGTTTGCCAAGCTCTTTGAGCCTTAAAATCTATGTTGATGGTAGCTTTCCCATTCTATTTGCTCGGCTGTAGGTTAGTCTTCGCAATGCCAAGCACAACCGTGTGCGATCGCAAATCATAACGAAAAGAGGTTAGCAAATGGGCGCGTCGGCAAATTATCCAAGCCTGCGAGAACAGTGCGTCTTTATTACCGGCGGGGCCACAGGCATTGGCGCAGCCCTAGTNAAAGCCTTTACCCAACAAGGCGCAAGAGTTGCTTTTGTCGACATCGACGTCGACGCCGCGGCGAGTCTGGTAGCAACAGTTGAGAAACAACACGACGCAAAACCTTGGTTTCAAGCCGTTGATGTGACGGATGCCCACGCGCTACAACAGGCCATTGTAAAAGCCGATACTGAGTTGGGTCCGTTGCGCGTTCTGGTGAATAATGCCGCCAACGATATGCGCCACGCGCCAGCAACCGTGTCGCCACAAAGCTGGCGTGACTGTATGGCAATTAATCTTGATGCAGCCTTCTTTGCGGCTCAGGCAGCTTCAGATCTTATGATCAAACGTGGCGGCGGATCGATCATAAATTTCAGTTCCATCAACGCTCTGCTTGGGCCACCGAACATGCCCGGCTACGTAACAGCAAAAGCAGGGGTTATTGGACTCACAAAAGCCCTCGCGCGCGACTATGGAACCCATAAGATCCGGGTTAATGCCATTCTCCCCGGCTGGGTGGCAACCGAGCGACAGNTACAGACATGGCTTACCCCTAATGAAGAATCACTCTGGATGCAGCAGGTTGCCCTGCAAGAACGACTGTTGCCAGAAGATGTCGCNAATCTGGCGCTTTTTTTGGCCGCGGCTGAGAGCAAAATGATTACAGGGCAAAGTTTTACCATAGATGCCGGAAGAACCTAAACACCGCCAAAATAATCATTAGGCGCGAACTATTTTTCGTCGATGAGGGCCTGGTAAGTCATCAACTGCATCATCTGAATGACTGGATAAGTGCCATCTGGCAGCAATTGGGTATGCACTATCCCCACAATGTCTTCCTTTGGGTCAACCCAAAAATGAGTTGTGGCNGCACCCCCCCAACTAAAGGTGCCTTCAGAAACCGGTAAACCGGAGATCGCTGCATTGGTGACTACTGACCCCGTTAATCCAAAACCCATGCCCCAGGCCCGTCCACCTCCGAGTAATCCTACTAAGCTAGTCAGGGGGTCAGGCCCTATATTAGGAGTCATATGGTTGGCCATCATGAACGCCACGGTCTTGCGCCCAAGCAAACGGGTGCCGTTATATTCGCCGCCATTCGCCAGCATTAATGCAAACTTAAGATAGTCTTCAACGGTACCGACCAATCCCGACCCGCCCATCTCAATGCTCGGTTGAGTTTGGTATGGGCTATTGAACGGATCATCAATGAGCACCAAACCGCCATTCACACCGGCTGGAGCGTAATTTGCGGCAAATCGAGACAGCTTGCTAGCGGGGACATAAAAACCCGTATCAACCATCTCGAGTGGATCGAAAATACGTTGTTGTAAAAATTCGCCAAACGATTGACCGGATACAACCTCCACAAGCCGGCCCAGAACATCCATACCAACACTGTAATTCCACGCACTGCCCGGCTGAGCCACCAGCGGCATTTCTGCAAGTCGCTCGCTCCAAGTTTGCAGGGAATCTTTGACGGTGGCGCCATCGTCACCGGCCGACCGCAGCCCGTCCTCCACAGTACCCGCAACCGATACAGAGCCAACCACGCCATTTTGCCGATACATCTCCCCTACCGGTGTTGGGAAAAAATCGTAGGTAAGACCAGAGGTATGAGTAAGGAGATGATGGATCGTCATCGGCCGGGCCGGTGTTGTTTGCACAACACCGTCTTCGGTGTCGAGGTAGACCTGCATGTCCGCAAACTCAGGAAGATATTTCGCTACCGGATCGCTGAGCAAAAAACGGCCTTCTTCAAATAACATCATCACCGCAGCGCCAGTAACTGGCTTTGACTGCGAGTAAAGGCGAAAAATGGTGTCTTTCTGCATCGGCAACTGGCGCGCCAAATCCCGAGAACCCTGAGCTTCAAAATGCACGACCTTGCCTCTGCGCGCGACCAAGGTAACCGTGCCGGGTATTTTCTTGGCCGCGATCAGCCGACCCATTGCCGGCCCTATTCGCTCTAGCCGCTCGGTCGACATACCAACCTTCTCAGCCTTGATAAGCTTTACGTCCGCATGCGCCACAAAACCACTAAGAAGTACCCAAAAAGCCGCCGTTAACGCGCCCAAAACTAGAACTCTGATCATTTTCCCCTATGCCCTTTTTCGCTTAACTGAGTTCGATCGCGTATTTAAATGCCGGTCGAGCAGCAATTCGCTGGACATAACCTTTTAAGTTTGGCATCTCTTCTGTAACGCAGCCAAGCCGATCGCTCATAAAGCAAGCGTGGCCCAACATAATGTCTGCACCGGAAAAATCGCCAATTAGGTAATCGTTACCCGCCAGCGCAGCCTCAATCGGTTCAAGGGCCTTGCTGAGNAGACGTTGAGCTTGACCAAGCGCAGTTTCATCCCGCCGATCGGGTGGCAAGAGTACAGTTTGCACAACTATGGTATTGACTGGTGGCATCACCATGCCTTCGCAATAGTGAAACCATTGCAGATATGCAGGAAACAGCGGCGAGTCAGCGGGTGGTTTAAGACCACCGTTTTGATGGCGTTCAAAGACGTATTCGACAATGGCGCCAGATTCAAAAATACTGATCTCATCATCCTCTAAGACTGGCACCCGCCCAAGGGGATGACGGGCTCGGTGCTCATCAGATTTCAGGTCTTTAGGGTGAAACGCCATTTTATTGATCTCGTAAGGCAGCCCGAGCTCTTCCAGCAACCAAACAATACGGCCGGCTCGTGAGTTCGGCGCAAAATGCAGTTTCAACATACCCTCTCTCCCAAATCAAAAAGTTTTAATATCCATGCAAAGTAGCCGCCAAGCTCGCTTTTTTCAATACACAAACGGCATGCAGCGCTTATTGACACATACCGTTTAACAACGCATAACCTAGCTATGCGAGTCGTATCCTGGAATATGCAAAACAATCCCGCAGCTTGGCCNTATCTGGCGGGTTTCTTGCGCGCGGATTTTGCGTTTGTGCAAGACCCAGCACCGTTACCTGATCACGTTAACGGTTTATTAATTCACTCAGCACAACATAGTGGTAAACAAAGTGTTCTCTACGCCAGCGGTACAAATGGCTACCGTTTGCGCTCAACCATGTCGCTAACCTCTGGCGGCATTGTTGCCAGCTTTAGCAAGGCAGGGCTTGAAGACCTACACCTCCTGGACGTAAATCCCTGGACATCGGTAACCATGGACTCAGCGATGGAGATGGTTCAGGAATTAGAGCGTGCCAGTAGCAGCTTCGCAAAAAAATTGCCTAAGCAGGTCATCTTTGCCGGCCACTTGGCGGACAATGCACCAAATATACAAAAGCGCCAGCGCGGGTTCATACGCTCTTTCAGCAAACCGTCAGAGGACCAATTCAAACCGCTCGCCAAGGCTGGTTTGCGAGACTGCGCGAGTAAATTCTCTATTCCGCTGCTTGCAACCAATCGAGACCATTCATCTGAACCCACGGACAGCCACCCGTTCTTTTGGGCCAGCCGAGATGCATACGACAGCCTGCGCCAGCTCAATGTGTTTCTTGATGATCAAATTATGGCACTGGGGACCTTCAATCCTATCGTTGCGGATTACGCGCTGTAACTCTGATCAATGAAAACCACCTACCCCTCGTCAGATAACTATCGAAGCGGCCGCTGTTTTTTGCTTACTGCCCATTTAATTAGGCGCGAAAATCCATAGAGAAACAAAAGAAACAACGGCCAAAACAAATAGGGA
>PAFJ01000028.1 GCA_002704325.1 Gammaproteobacteria bacterium
CCCAACATTGTGCATATCTTGACACTTGAGGACAGCGGTATAGCCGCGGTTGCCGACCTACGCGGTAAGCGAGTAGCCCTAGGCGCTCAGGGATCTGGCACTGCAGTGGCAGCAGCCAATGGGCTCAGAGGGCTTGGTGTTGAGCTGGACGACATTGCCCCGCGTTACTTGAGTTTTGCCGCCACCACGGCCGCGCTCAAAGACGGCACAGTGGATGCAGGGTTTATTGTTGGTGGTTTGGGTATTGCTGCAGTAACCGAGTTGGCGGTAACCCGTTCCTTGCGTCTGCTTAATCTGCGTGACGACGAGTTGCAGCAACTCGTCGATCAATTCCCAGCCTACAGTGGCTACCGCATTCCAGCTGCGACCTATAATGGCGTTGTAAACGACACGACGGCCTTGGGTATTTGGAGTGCTGTCGTTGTGCATGAAAATATGTCGACCGACTTGGCTTACCGACTCACCTGCACGGTATATCAACAACGTCAATCGTTGCTGCAAATTTCACCGGTAGTACAGGCTATGACGTTGGAAAATATCCATCGTTTGCCGGCGGTGCCGCTGCACCCGGGTACCCAGTTATACCTGCAGGATCCTGCTCGGCCATGTGATGCCTTCAATGAATAATTCTGATTCTACCGACAGTGCGGGTTCCGCCCCGAGTCGTTGGCCGCTGCTGTTCACCATAGTTGCCGCGTTGCTGTCAGTGTTTCAGCTATGGCAGCCAGTAGCAGGCTTTGTACCGCCGGGCGTTTTGCCTTTTGAAACGATTCTAGGTATGCAACCGGCGGTTTATTTTCGCCCGGTGCATTTGTGTTGGGTATTGTGTTTAGGGTTTTGGGTTTACCCATTGCGACTTCGCGGTTCAGAGCTGCCTTTGATTGATGTACTGACAACACTGTTGGTGCTGTGGGCCAGTTGGCGCATCGTACAGTTTGATTATTCCGGCATTGATCATTTGTTGAATGGGCTGGGTTCCGCTGATTTTCTGGCGGGTGTGGTTATTGTTCTGGCGACTCTGGAGCTTGCACGCCGGTCCGTTGGCCCAGTGATGTGTGCTANTGGCTTGGTGTTTATCCTCTATGCTGCGTTTGGCAATGTTCTGCCTGACGTATTGGCGACCCGGGGTTTCAGTTTTGAGCGCATCGTCCGCTTTCAAGTATTTACTGGCGCTGGCCTTTATGGCGCACCTATTGGCATTGCCGCTGGNGCCGTATTCAGTTTTGTGCTGTTTGGTGCGTTTTTGCAGGTGACTGGCGCGGGCAAGATGCTTATCGATTTGTCCTTTGCCGCTGCGGGAAAATCTCGCGGTGGTCCAGCCAAGGCCTCAGTCATGGCCTCTGCGGCCATGGGGTCGATTTCTGGCAGTGCTATTGCNAATACCGTGACTACGGGTTCNCTGACGATTCCAATGATGAAAAANCTCGGTTACAAGCCCGCGCAAGCTGCNGGGATTGAAGCCGCCGCATCCACTGGTGGGCAGATTATGCCCCCCATTATGGGCGCCGGAGCTTTCGTTATGGCCGAGTTCACAAAAACCCCNTATGGCGACATCGTTTGGATGGCNCTAGTACCGGCGTTGTTGTATTTCATATCGGTACTTTTGTACGTGCACCTAATGGCCGCCAAGGCTGGCTTTATCGGGGCGAGTGAGCGCCCGAAGGTGCTACCGATTTTTTTGAATGGCCTGCATTTCTTCTTGCCCCTCGCGTTAATTACGTTNTTGTTGTTGCAGAATTATTCGCCGTTGTTGGTGGGTGCCGCCGGGTGTGCAGCGGTGGTTGCGGCGAGCATGTTGCGAGCCCATACCCGCGTTGGCTTTACCGAAATTGTCGCCGGGTTGCGCCAGGGTGCTCGATTAGCCGTGCCTATCTCTGTGGCCTGTGCGGTCGCAGGCATTGTTGTCGGTACGATTGGCCAAACGGGCATTGGTCTGCAATTCACCGAGTCAGTAGTGTCCTTGAGTGATGGCCGGCTTTGGCTGGCGTTGATACTGGTGGCGGTGGCGGCGCTGATCTTGGGCATGGGCCTTCCGGCAACAGCCGCCTATATCGTGCTGGCGGTGATGACCGGCCCGGCTTTGCAGGAACTCGGGTTGGCGCTGATTACTGCGCACATGATTATCTTTTGGCTGGCTCAGAGCTCGAANGTAACGCCGCCCATAGCGTTAGCGGCTTTTGCCGGCGCTGGCATTGCAGGTGCTCAACCTATGGCGTCAGCGGTGNCTGCACTGAAGCTTGCCAATGGCTTGTTCATAATTCCCTTGATGATGGCGTATACACCGTTGTTGTTAACCGAAACCCAAGGTTGGNCAGTGGTGCTTTTGGCTGGGGCCGTTACTTTGTTGTTGATTGTAGTTTTAGCCATGGCCTTAGAGGGCTTCCTAATAACCACCGTACCCACTTATATGCGCGCCGTTGCCATAGTTTGTGCGGGGCTGCTGGTGTGGCCGGCCACGTCAGCGCGAATAGTAGGTGTGGTGTTGGCGCTATTGTTGTTTGCTGTTAACTGGCTGCAGTCTAGGCGTCTGAGTTGAGGCATTTACGGTTGGACATGACTGCGTTGCGCTAACCAATGCTCGTGGTGGGTAAATTTCCCGTTTTCCCAAAANCCCCATTCGTGATTCTTNAGTCCGGTAACAATAAATGTCCANACCGGCCGTGAATTCTCAAGTTGCACGATGTGTTGATGCCGCGACGAACGAAAATGTGGTCGCCATGCGCCGACGCGCTGGCGGCCGTTTGGAGTTAACTCGGTATAGCTGCGCAATGGCANNGTGATGAACCACCATGGATGATCATGAAATGCTCGGTCGTCGTCGCCTTTATGAAACTTATGTAGCCGCAAGGTAAAGCCACACCAAATTATCCAACGCTCCAGGTAGGCTTCTTCGTTATCGAAAACCAAATCGTGGGTCCAGCCGAATGGCCAGCGCCCGTGAGAAAAGATGTATTCCTGAAAAACCAATGTTTGCCCTTTACTGAACGCGTTATGCGAGTTGTCGAACTAGGCAGGTCGACGAGTATACTCTGGTACTTCTAAAAAGCAGTAGTGAGCAGGAATTCCTATGTCAGTTTTTACCGATTCACCTGATTTGGACAATGCGTTGGTTAACCCAGCGAATTGGGCAAACGAAAAGTGGGTGCATGAACAATTCAGTTGGATGCGTGCCAATGAGCCGCTGAAATATCTCAGCCCCGAAGGTTTTGATCCTTTTTGGAACGTCACCCGATACGATGACATTAAGGCCATTGAGGGCAACAAAGCGGTCTTCATAAACGACCCGCGCCCCACTCTGGGTCAAAAAATGATGACGCAGATGCTGCAGCAGATCACGGGGCGCAAACATCTCGTGCGCTCCCTAGTGCAAATGGATGATCCAGACCACATGCGCTATCGGCGACTCACCCAAGGTTGGTTCATGGGCAGCAACTTGCGCAAGTTACAACAGCGAGTGGATGAACTGGCGGTACATTACGTCGATCGCATGGGGGAAATGGGCGGTGAATGTGACTTTGTTAAGGATGTAGCTATTTGGTTTCCCTTGCGGGTCATCATGTCAATATTCGGCGTGCCGGAAGAAGACGAGCCGCTGATGCTAAAGCTTACTCAGGAACTATTTGGCAGTACCGATCCGGATGTGGCGCGGTCCTTCGACATGATGGATTTTATGAATGTGGTATTGGATTTCGAAAAGTACTTTGCTGAGTTGACTGAGGCGCGGCGTCAAAACCCCACGGATGATGTGGCGTCTTTGATTGCGAACGCACAAATTGATGGCCAGCAGTTACCGCAACACGAGACTAATGGCTACTACATGATTATCGCCACAGCAGGGCATGACACCACCAGTTCGTCAACCGCAGGCGGGTTGCTGGAGTTGATTAACAATCCTGAACAAATGGCTAAGCTGCGCGCCGATGTAGACGGTCTGATGCCCACGGCTATCGATGAAATGATTCGTTGGGTATCACCGGTCAGGCACTTTATGCGTACTGCAACCGAGGATTGTGAAATCGGCGGTCAAATGATTCGCGAGGGTGAGTCGGCGATACTCTGGTATCCCTCAGCGAATCGGGATGAGCGCGTATTTGATTCGCCATTCGAGTTTCGCATAGATCGTAAAGACGCAAAGCAAATCGCTTTCGGCTTCGGTGCGCATGTCTGTCTGGGGCAGCACTTGGCAAAGATGGAAATGGCATCACTTTATCGGGCTCTACTAGCGCGTGTGGATCGCATCGAATTAGCTGGCGAGCCCCAGTACACCCAATCCACTTTCGTGGGCGGGTTAAAGACCTTGCCGATTCGCTATCGGATGAAGTGATTGCCGTGCGCGTGGCGTCTCCGTGCAAATGCATGGGTTGTCTTAACGCTCGTTGTTCAGCGCTAGCATCTGGACCTTCGGCGGCTACTGCCGGCGGCTGGTTTCCTAGCGATAGGCCTGCGTGCTACATTTCAAGGCTAAAGGTAGAAGGATTGAGTCATGGCAGAAGCAGTAGATTATAAGCAGATAGGCAGCCGCCCAGTGCGTCCGGATGGCCTCGATAAGGTTACTGGGCGTGCGCAGTTCGGTGCGGACACCGTATTGCCTAATATGATCCATGGCAAGGTTCTGCGCAGTCCGCACGCGCATGCAAAACTCCTCAGCATTGATGTCAGCGGCGCGCTTGCTCTGCCGGGTGTATTTGCGGCGATCAGTGGCGCAGATTTTCCTGGCGGGGGCATCGAAGGCGAGGTTGGTGGCGAAGGCGGCGGGACTTTGGACGACGTTGCTAAAAATGTTATGGCTCGAGATAAAGTCCTGTACCACGGACATGCGGTAGCCGCGGTGGCGGCAGCGACGCCGATGGTCGCTGAAGCAGCGCTGGCTGCGATCAAGGTAGAGTATGAACCGTTGGCGCCAGTGCTGGACGTGCTTGAAGCGATGGCGCCCGACGCGACTTTGGTGGACGAAAACAATTATACTAAGCTGCCCGAGAAGCCAGAACATCCGAGTAACGTAGCCAATCAGGGACGACTCGAGCGCGGCAATATTGAGGAAGGTTTTGCAGCAGCAGATGTTGTCGTAGAGCGAGAATTTAAATGCCCGATGGCGCATCAGGGCTATATTGAACCGCAAGCGTGTGTTGCCAGTATTGATGAGCAAGGCCGTGGTACGGTTTGGTGCTCTACACAGGGCCATTTTGAATTTCGCGCGGCAACCTCAAAAATGCTGGGTAAAAATCTGGCCGATCTGAAGTTTGTACCGAAGGAGATCGGCGGCGGCTTTGGTGGCAAAACCGTTGTATATCTAGAGCCGCTGGCGGTTATGTTGTCGGAGAAATCCGGCCGGCCGGTGAAAATGGCCCTAAATCGAGAAGAGGTGTTTCGTGCTACAGGTCCTGCTTCGGCGTCTGTTGCACGAATTAAGGTCGGAGCAAAGCGCGACGGCACAATTACCGCGGCTCATGCATGGATCGCCTATGAGGCAGGCGCATTCGAAGGAGCGCCCTATATGCCGGGTGCAATGGCGATATTTGCGCCCTATCAATTAGAAAACTTCTTGGTTGAAACGTTCGATGTATTGGTCAATAAGCCCAAGGTTGCGGCTTATCGTGCGCCGGGTGCGCCCCAATCTATGCATGCTTTTGAGTGCGCCTTAGACGAGATCGCGCAACTGTTGGATACAGATCCAATTGATCTGCGCCTGCACAATGCGGCAGATGAGGGTACCCAATCGCCCTATGGCCCAAAATTTCCACCGATCGGTTTCAAGGCATGTCTGGAGGCAGCGAAGGCGCACCGGAATTATCTTGCTCCGGTGCCAGAAGGCGCGGGCCGCGGGGTTGCTGCAGGGTTTTGGTTCAATGTTGGCCTGCAGTCGAGTGCTGAAGTGCACATCAACGAAAACGGCACAGTGATGGTCATCGAAGGCAGCCCTGATATTGGCGGTTCACGGGCCTCTATGTGCCTGATGGCAGCAGAAACGTTAGGAATAGAGTACGAGCACGTGCGCGCGCAGGTGGCGGATACCGACAGCACTGGCTTTTGTAATGTCACCGGCGGCAGTCGGACCACCTTTGCCACAGGTATGGCAGTTACTCGGGCGTGCGAAGATGTTATCGCAGAATGCAAAAAGCGTGCGGCGATGACTTGGGGGCTGGATGAGGATCAGGTTGAATGGGAAGACGGACAAGCGATTCCGGGGCCTGGCGTCAATGCTGATGTAAAACCGCTCTCGCTTGCTGACCTAGCNGGTAAAGCAGCCAAAACTGGGGGGCCGATTCAAGGTCGGGCGTCGCTCAATGCCCAAGGNGCAGGGGCGAGTTTTTCTGTGAACTTTGGTGATCTGCGNGTAGACCAAGAGACTGGNAAAGTCGATGTGCTGTCATATACCGCAGTTCAAGANGCAGGCAAGGCGATTCACCCGGCCTATGTAGAGGGNCAGATGCAGGGTGGCGCNGCCCAAGGGTTAGGCTGGGCGCTCAACGAGGAGTACATTTTCAACGACCAAGGAGTCTTGGAAAACCCTGGGTTTTTNGATTACCGGATTCCNGTTTGTTCTGATCTGCCTATGATCGANACCGCNATCGTTGAAGTCGCGAANCCAAGCCANCCCTATGGTGTTCGNGGCGTCGGTGAAACACCCATNGTNGCGCCATTGGCTGTGGCGACAAATGCGGTNTCCCGCGCGATCGATAAGCGGGTGGGCGAGCTACCTTTGTCGCCGCCTAACCTTNTGGACGTGATTGACGGCGACGAGTGACTAGGTGCGCCGGTGGCACAAGTTACACTGCCAGACGATTGGGCCGCCGCGACGGGTGGAACGCGCGTATTGGAAATAACAGCGGACGATTTTCGTGATTTACGTTTGCNTCTGACCGAGCAGTGGCCAGATNTAGGCGTTTTNTTGGACCGTTGTGCNGTGGCGATAGATGGGCAGATCTACCAAGACGCGTTTATGGAGGCCCTGGAACCTGACAGCGAGGTATTCTTTATGCCGCGCATTGAGGGCGGCTGAGNGACAAGGNTCGATGCNCGCCTTCGTTTAAGCACAAGCCCTTGCCAACGCAATTGCAACCTCTGCAATGTCTGCTGGCCAAGCCTTCGTCTGATCCTCGAATTCCGGAATTTCACCAGCGTAAAGGTGGCGTAGCGCCTCCTCAAAGCCCGGAAGATCACCCGCCATAGCCTGACAAAAGCGATAGACGCGCTGTTGGGCTTGGTGTCGCGCNAATTCTTTTTGCCGAGCGGGGTCTTTACGCGCGGCTGAGACGAGTTTGCGCAGTGTTACGGAAGCGCCACCGGGTTGTTGGGCCAACCAATCCCAATGTCGAGGTAATAATGTGACTTCTCGGCCTACCACTCCAAGTTTAGGCCGCCCGCGGCCGCGCGCTGGTGCTGCGGTGGTTTTNGGATAACTGTCAATACGACGACCCACTTCATCNGCACTGCCACTCAGATCGACGTCGATCACGCTAAAGGAGGTCTCATCAAAAATTACAACGCCTGCTTCGTGCCGGTGAGCATGTGCGGCTATTGCGGCCTCGCGTAAGGTCCCACGGGCTATGCGGCGGTTGGGGTTAAATACAACGTACATTGATCCGGGTAATAATCAAATTTTTCTGATTATTACCAAGATAAAAATAATAAGCAATGGCCTAGGCGGAGATTGCGATTAAAAGCCGATGGGCGGTTGGCGGGTATTGCAGGGGCTAATGAGCATTTTCGTTGGCCGTGAGTATTGCGCCAGACGTTTTGGCCGCATCAGNGCAGCAGCCGGCAGGCGTTTTAGATATTTTTGCTTTTGTGCTCGTCGCGCGTGCGTAGGACAAAAACAATGAGTGGTAAATACAGTGCAAAAGTAAACCAATACGGTAGGTCTGGTTGGATTTGATAGAAGAATCCGCCAAGGAGCGGCCCGATAGTAAAGCCTAGTGGGCCGCATGAACCTGCAACNCCGGCGACCGNGCCTTNCTCCTTTGCGCTTACTGCCATGGACGCGCCCGCCATAAATGCTGGTCCGGCTAGACCCATGCCCGCACCCTGCAACAACATGGCAACTATCAGTAACGGTTGGGTGTCCGCCATTGCTAAACAAGCGAAAGCGAGCGCTAATACGGGTATAGCGATTCTTAGCCATTGAATGGGCTTTAGGTTGATCCGTTGCATCAACCCAAGCTGACTAATGAGGGATGCCGCGGCGGATAAGCCCATAGCCATGCCGAAGGTCTGCGCGGTCTCCACAGCACTTAATCCTAGAACGTCCTGAAAGCGAAACGCTAACGTTTGTTGCACGAGCGCCATGCCAACGAACATCATCGCGCCAACGATGATGTAGGGCAGTATCCGGGGATCAAAATAGCTGAGTTTAACGCTTGGCTGACCCTGCGCTAATTTTGGTTGTGGGCTGCTTGGGAGTAAAAAAATCACGAATATCGCGGTGGTTAATGCTAGACCTGAGGCTACCCAGAGAGGCGTGAGTAAGGTTATGCCGGCAAGTAAACCACCTAGGGCGGGTCCAAGTACGCCACCAAGATTGTTCGCTGCGCCCACAGCGCCCATGCCTTTTGTGCGGGTAGTTAGATCCGTGATATCCGCCATGTAGGCACTGCTCGCGGGCATAATTGCGGACATTACGCTGGCATGGAGGACGCGCGTAAGCATGAGTAATAGATAAGCGCTGAGTGGTAAGAGCGCGCCGATAAGCGCAGAGTGGAATACGCTGGCAAATAAAAAATTCCCGCAGGCATAGCCGAGCAACCCGAAAATNATGATTGGTTTGCGTCCCCAGCGATCNCTGAGCCGACCCCAACGTGGACTNGCCAAAAATACGGTCAAAGATGAGGCGGCGATTATNGAACTGATCTGCAACTCGCTGAGCCCAACNTCTCGACCCAGTGGNCCNAGGATTGCAAATAACACNGTGAAGCCAAACCCAACGCCAACAAGAGCGACCAGAAGAATAACGCGTGCGAATTTATANTGTTGTGATGCGACAGCTGTGGGCGGTTCAATCAATAGCGTTTGCTCATAGNGGGTGGGTAAAATGCCAATCNANCATTGTAACTGAAACGGTTGCAGCAACGGCAGACAGTGAGGACGTTTCAATTAATAGCGATAAATCAGACCCAGCAGTTCGGCGGACTGGCGGCAGCGAGGCGACCCAGCGTGTTGGTGTGCAACGNAGGCGCTGGCAGCGTATGGCACGAACTATTCTGCTTGGCACCACCACTGCCTTAGCCGGCGTGGTGTGGGTGGCTCAGCAATACGGCGTCGCGGTATCCGAGAGTCTGGCTTTTTTAGGCGCCAGTTTTATCTTTGTTTTGGGGTTGATCGGCATAGCTTTGGCAGCTGCATGCCTATTATGGCTCCTGCGTTGGGTGNTGCGTCGCTAATTGCGTAGCGAGCGCATTAGCCGGTCACTGCGGGGCAAATAGTAGTTGTCGACGTCAAAACTAAATGCCACTGAACTGGCGCGGCCTAAAATGGCGCGGCGTGGCACGAAGCCGATCGCGCGGTAATCGCCGCTGTTGTCCCGATTGTCGCCCAACATCAAGTAGTAGCCATCGGGCACGGTTACAGAGCTGAAGCTGGATTCCACCCATGCCGGTTTTTGTTTAAACAACATAATTGGTCGCTGTTGCCCGAGCGCGGTTTCGCGGACGATCCGGGTATGACTAAACGGAAGAAATAATTCGTCGGGCAAAACTTTATTTGCATCTGTTGCGTATTCGGCTGGNGAACCATTAATGCTGAGCCGATTGTCGCGCAGGCTGATGGTATCGCCGGGCAACCCAATCACCCGCTTGATCATCAGTCGCCCATCCTTTGGGGATTCGAAGGTGACGATGTCCGAGCGTTCGGGATCCGCCCATTGGGTGACGCGGATAAACGTGAAGGGAATGCGCAGATCATAGGCCAGCTTGTTCACAATTACGCGATCGCCGATCAATATCGAGGGCAACATCGAACTGGACGGCACGTGATTCCAATCCGCTATGGCCGAGCGGAATACCAGCATAAAAGCCACGAAGCCGATGAATCCACGCCAATCGCGCCAGGTGTCGGTTAGGCTTTTAGATCCGCTCTGCTGCGCGGTGAGCTTCATGTCATGCTTGCCGTTGCGCGTCCATCGCAGCCAGCTGTTCAGGGGTCGCTTCGAGTTGATGCTTGGCTTTCCATTCGTCGTAGGTCATTTGATAAACCTGCTCCCGGGCGGCATCCATTGTCACCGGTAAGTTTTGTTCATCGGCTGCGGCTTTGTACCATTTGGAAAGGCAGTTGCGACAAAACCCTGCGAGGATCATTAGATCGATATTTTGTACGTCTTTACGTGAATCCAAGTGCGCAATAAGACGTCTAAAGGCTGCGGCCTCGAGCTCGGTGTGCTGTTGTTGGGTAAGCGTATCCATTTTTTGATCCTTATTATCGGGTGAAGATCCATTCGTCTTCGCTACTTAACGCGTCATTAAATGCGTAATTTTCAACATCGAATTGGCGCAACTGGTTCGGTTGTGTAATGCGGTTATCAATCATATAACGCGCCATCAGGCCTCGAGCTTTTTTCGCCGAAAAGGATACAAATCGGTATTTGCCATCGCGCAGTTCTTTAAAGTTTATGTTTAGGATTTGGCCCATAATACGCGCTGGCTGAACGACCTTATAGTACTCGTTAGAAGCAAGATTAACGAGCACTTTGCTCGTTTGCTGGGCGAGAGCCTTGTTGATGTTGTCCGTGACTTTGTCGCCCCAGAATTGGTAGAGGTTACTGCCGNGGCGGGTGGTCAATCGTGTGCCCATTTCCAGTCGATAAGGCTGGATCAAATCTAGGGGTCGCAGCAAACCGTGTAAACCAGATAATACGCGCAGATGTTTCTGGGCAAAATTTAGATCTCTGGCTCCGAGGCTCTGGGCATCCAAACCTTGGTAGACATCGCCCTTAAAGGCAAAGATAGCGGCCCGCGCGTTGTCCTCATTTGCATCGGCTTGCCATTCAGCATATCTGCGGTGATTGAGTTCGGCGAGGCTGTCACTGATCTTCATCAGACTGCCGATCTGCCCAGGTGCGAATTTGCGCAGCGTTGAGACGAGTTCGCTTGATTCGGCATTGAAGTCCGGTTGCGTAGACTTCTTAACAGTCAATGGTGTTTGGTAGTCCAGCGTTTTCGCTGGGGAGAGAATAGCCAGCATAATAAGCCCTATCGATCGTATTTTGAGGACGCCTTAGCAATAATGTATCGGCACTGAGGGGGATATTAGCTAACCTCGAGGCGGTAGACGAGTCTCTTCGCAGATAACAATCAATTGATAGCGCGCCGGTGGTGGCGGTTATATCATTGCGCATCTTAAATTTAAGGTATCGACATGAGTGCTCGCCAACGACGTATCCACGAAAAGCTGACTGCTGCGTATTCGCTTAGTTACCTGGATGTCGCGGACGAAAGTTCCGGACACAACGTGCCAGACGGTGCACAGAGCCATTTTAAGGTAACCGCCGTTGGTTCCGTATTTGCCGATCAATCACGGATAGCAAGGCACCGTATGGTAAACAAGTTGCTGGAGAGTGAATTTGAGGGAGGTATGCATGCCTGCGCACTGCACTTATACAGTGATGAAGAGTGGCAGCAGCGTCAAAGTCAGGCACCGCAATCGCCCGACTGTGCCGGAGCCAGTAAACGCGCTGCTGACGGAGCATAAGCATGCGGCGAGTGCTGGCGTTCTATAAATTCACTCCTGTAGCGGACCCAGCAGACCATGCAGAAGAACTGCAGCGCATGGGCGAGCAACTCGGTGTAGTGGGCACGATATTGCTTGCCGAGGAAGGTGTGAACGGGACCATCGTTGCCGAAATGGCCAGTCTTGACGCAATGGTAAGGACGCTCGAGACGGTGTTTGGTGCCATGACGTTTAAATGGTCAGACCTAGATCAGTCGGGGGTTGGTTTTCATCGCTTTAAAGTGCGCATAAAACCCGAAATTGTCAGCTTCGGCGTTGCCGGCTTAGATTTGCAGCAAACCGGCGAGCATGTAGATGGGACGCGCTGGAACGAATTGCTGGATGACCCTGACGTTCTTGTAATCGACACGCGCAACCAATACGAAATTGACATCGGCACCTTCGACAACGCGGTCTCGCCCGATACCGACAACTTTCGTGAGTTTCCGCAATGGGTTCAAGACAACATAGACCCGGCAAAGCAGCGCAAGGTTGCGATGTTTTGCACGGGCGGCATTCGCTGCGAAAAAGCTTCAGCGTTGGTTGCCCAGCATGGGGTAGCAGAGGTCTATCAGCTTAATGGTGGAATCCTTCAGTACTTGGAAGATACGGCAAAAGAACAGAGTCGGTGGCAAGGCGAATGCTTTGTATTCGACCAGAGAGTGTCGGTAGATCATGACCTCAGTCAGGGACAGTATCGTCAGTGCTACGCCTGTCGACATCCCTTGTCGCAAGAAGATATGCAAACACCTGAGTTTGAGCACGGGGTTAGCTGCCCGTTTTGTCATAGCGCAGTGGGCGATGATCGCCGTCAGCAGTTTCGCGAACGTCAGCGGCAAGTGCGGCTGGCGGCGGCGCGGGGCCAGGCGCATATTGGTGTCACTCAGAGTAAGGACAAAGGTCCCTAGCTCCTAACATTTGGTGGCCCGTAGCTATTGTACCAGGGGCAACAAGTGCGGTAGCACCGCGTCTACAATCAAGGGCTGAGCAATCGCAGTAGGATGAATGCCATCGTCCTGCATAAACTCAGGCTGCAGTGCCACTTGTTCNAGCAGAAATGGAATTAACACGGTGTTTGTTTGTGCCGCGACCGTGCTGAAAGTTTCGGTAAATTCTTTGGTATAACGGCGGCCGTAATTTGGTGGTATTTGCATTTCAGCCAGCAACGTTTCCGCACCCTGTGCTTGCGCAGCCTCGATAATGCGTAGCAGATTGGTCTGCATTTTTTTGATCGGATAGCCTCGCAGCCCGTCGTTACCGCCAAGTTCAACGATGACTATTTTTGGAGTCGTGGCATCCAATACACCGGTTAAGCGTGCCAGTGCGCCACCGGTTGTTTCTCCGGAAATGCTCGCATTCACCACCCGCCAGCCCGCATGGTTTGCTGCAAGATGCTGGTCAAGTAAGTACACCCAACCCTGCTCGCGTTGAATACCATAAGCGGCGCTGATACTGTCCCCCAGCACCACGATTGTCCCGGCCGGTGACTTGGCGTCAGCCAATATCGGTGAAATCGCAGGCGCCGACAGTGTTAACGCAAAAAACACAGCCAGTGTTCTAGGCTTGGGGGAAAGTAGCCGAACGAATGGCGGAATAATAAAAATGAACAGTGATGTAGCCATGAGTCGAATNGTAGTCTCTGCTGAAGGTGTGACCAAAGTTGTGCCCACTGCTGCGGGCCAGTTAGTGATCTTGGATGGCATTGATTTGGAAATCAATGCAGGTGAGTCCGTAGCTATCGTCGGTACCTCCGGCTCGGGTAAAACCACACTGCTGGGTATTTTAGCCGGTCTGGACGCTGCCACAGAGGGCGCTGTGCGCCTAGTCGATGCCGATCTATCCCAATTAGACGAAGAGGCGCGGGCGCTGGTACGCGGGCAGCATATGGGGTTCGTATTCCAGTCTTTTCAATTGTTGGGCAGCCTCACAGCGCTTGAAAACGTCATGCTGCCAGTCGAATTGCGCGGCGATCGGATGGCCGCTGACCAAGCGCACCAGTTGCTAACCAAGGTTGGGTTGCAAGAACGGGTTGATCACTACCCGCGGCAGCTCTCTGGTGGTGAACAGCAGCGTGTCGCTATTGCTCGAGCATTTGCNTCGAATCCGAAAGTGCTATTCGCCGATGAGCCGACGGGAAATTTAGACACCCAGACAGGTGAAGTAATTTGTCAATTATTGTTTGAGCTTAATCAGGAGTTTGGTACCACGCTGATCTTAGTGACCCATGACCGAGGTTTGGCGGAACGCTGTGATCGGACAATCGCGTTAGCTGGCGGTCAGGTCGTCTCATGAATCTGGCATTGGTCTCAAGATTGGCTTGGCGCGATTTGCGTTCCGGTGAAATGGGCTTGCTGCTGGTGGCATTATTGGTTGCGGTCGGCACGGTCACATCCATCAGTTTGTTTGTGGATCGTCTGCAGGGGGCATTGGTCGAGGAGTCATCGAACTTTCTTGCGGCAGATCGGCAAATCTCCAGCTCTCGGGCGATCCCGGATGATTTCTTTCTGCGAGCCCAATCCAAGGGCCTAGAGACATCGCAAACATTGGTCTTCCAGTCCATGATCTACGGCGGCACCAATAACCAACTCGTCAGTGTCAAAGCGGTGGATGAAAGCTATCCGCTGCGTGGTGAATTGATTGTCGCTGACCAACCTTTCGCCGAAGGGTATCCAACCAGTGGCGTCCCATCGCCGGGAGAAATATGGCTTGATTCAAGACTTTTTCCAGCCTTAGGGGTGAGTCTTGGTGAAGAGGTTGAAGTAGGACTGGCGCCTTTGCGTATTGGCGGCGTGCTGGTAGCTGAGCCAGATCGTGGTGGTTCTATGTTCGACCTTGGCCCGCGTTTGTTGATGAATTTGCAAGATGTGCCAGCGACCGAAGTGGTGCAGCCTGGGAGTCGACTGTCTTATCGCATGCTGCTTGCAGGTGAGGATGATCAGTTGGCGGTGCTAAAAGAAGAATTGCCACTGAAACCAAATTATCGATGGGCGAGCATCCGGGAAAGCAGTTCAAGTATTGGCAACGCCTTAGATCGGGCGGAGAGTTTTTTGTTGCTGGGCGGTTTGCTGGGTGTGTTGTTGGCGGGCGTCGCTGTGGGGTTGAGTGCCCATCGTTACGCGCAGCGACACTTCGATCACGTTGGCGTCTTAAAAACGCTAGGCGCGACACCTATGCAGATACTGCGAGGCTTTATGGGCCTACTGTTGCTAGTGGGGTCAGTCGCCATTCTCTTGGGCCTTGCCGCCGGTGGACTCTTACATTTAGCCATCGTTGAATTGCTGGCGCAGTTTTTACCCGTTTCCTTACCGGCGCCAGGGCTGCGGCCCTTTGTGTTGGGGGCGTTTACCGGATTGATTTGTGCATTAGCGTTTGCCATGCCTGCCTTTGTGCATCTTAAAAATGTTGCCCCTATGCGCGTCATTCGGCGTGATCTGGGAGTGACGCCACTCAGTCGCTGGGTTTCTTACGGTGCGGCAGCGATCGGTAGTCTGGTTTTGTTGGTCTGGTACACCAAGAACTTATGGCTCACATTTTGGGCGCTGGCCGGTGCCGTGGTCGTCATTACAGTCTTTGGTTTTGTCGCCTATTGGTTGCTGCGCGGCGGTCGGGTTGCTGGTATGCAGGCTAAAAGTGGATGGCGGCTCGCGTTGTCAGGGTTGCAGCGACGGCGTCAAGAAAATACGGCGCAAATTCTCATTTTTGGTTTGGCCATCATGCTCCTGTTGGTGCTGGTTCTTATTAGAACGGCGCTCATTGAAGAGTGGCGATCGCAAATACCAGAAAACGCAGCGAACCATTTCGTCATGAATGTAGGCACGGATGAAGTGGATGGCGTAGGTGCGCTGATTCAGGAGTTTGCCACACAGGGTGAGTTTCTTTACCCCACGATCCGTGGTCGTATCGTCGCAATCAACGATTTAGATGCAAAAGCTTGGCGCGCTCAGAAGCCCCATTTGCAAAGGCGTATGTCTTCGGAGCGTAACCTGACATGGATGCGGACGCTGCCTTCGAACAATGCCCTAACTGCGGGTGAATGGTGGGATGCCAACGACGCTCGCCCCCAAGTGTCCCTTGAACAAGAATACGCGCAGGAACTGGGGCTTTCCGTTGGCGATAAAATGACCTTTGATATCGGCGGTCAGCAAGTCAGTGCGGTAGTGAGCAATATGCGCACATTGCAGTGGGAGACTTTAAGCCCGAACTTTTTCATTATCTTCTCGCCAGCGGCTTTGGACGATTTCCCGGCAACATATATGACCAGCTTTTTCTTAGAGCCTGAGAACAAAACCTTCCTAAATACGCTGCTCAGCCAATATCCAACGATAACAGTAATAGAAATTGACTCGGTTATTGAGCAGGTGCAGACAATTATTAATCAGGTGACCCAGGCGGTTGAACTGATTTTAGTCCTAGTGCTGTTCAGCGGGTGTCTGGTTCTCATAGCCAGCATCCAAGCGAGCCGCGATGCGCGAATGTCTGAGTTGGCCTTAGTGCGAGCGTTAGGCGGAACCCGACGGTTAATTGCTGGATCGCTCACTGGGGAATTTTTGATTCTCGGTGCATTTGCTGGGGTAGTTGCCGTTCTGGGTGCGGAGGTNACTGTGGCAGCGCTGCAAACCCAGGTATTTGAACTGAGTGCTAACGTGCATCCTTGGATATGGCTGCTCGGACCGGTTTGCGGTGCGCTTATTATTACCGTGGTTGGTTTGTTAGGCAGCCGCAGTTTGTTAGATTCGCCACCTATGAATGTACTTCGAGGGCTAAATTAGTGGCTGACTCTCAGGTTCGAATTAAGCAAACCACCGTGCCGAAGCGCGATCCACGCAAACATCAGTACGAAAAAAACAAGTGCCATAAAAAGTTGCGGCGTTTGGTAGGCGAGGCGCTTACCGACTTCAATATGCTCAGCGAGGGTGACAAGGTCATGGTGTGCCTCTCGGGGGGTAAGGATTCTTATACGTTATTGGATATGATGCTGAGTTTTAAGCAGCACGCGCCCATTAANTTCGATGTGGTTGCGGTCAATTTAGACCAAAAGCAACCCGGCTTTCCCGAGCAAGTATTGCCAGAATATCTTAGCGATCTGGGTGTGCCTTTTGACATTATCGAGCAAGACACTTACAGCGTGGTAAAGGCGCTGACCCCTGAGGGTAAGACGACCTGCCCCGTTTGTTCGAGACTTCGTCGGGGCATTCTTTACAGTCATGCACAGAGAATAGGGGCGACAAAAATAGCTCTCGGACACCACTTGGACGATGTGGTGGAAACGCTGCTGCTCAATATGTTTTATGGCGCGAAACTTAAAGCTATGCCCGCCAAGCTGCGCAGTGATGATGGTCGTAATATCTTGATTAGGCCGCTCTATTATTGCCGCGAGTCTCTTATCGGCCGCTGGTCAGAGTTTCAACGGCACCCGATTATTCCCTGTAATTTGTGTGGTTCGCAGGACAATTTGCAGCGCCAGGTGATCAAGCAGATGTTGGCGGGTTGGGATGCGACGCACCCCGGTCGGGTGGATAATATTGGCCGCAGTGTGAATAACGTGACCTTGTCGCATCTAGGCGATCGGCAGCTGTTTGANTTCGACGCACTTCAGGCGGATACCAGTCGTATCGATGTGACAGAGATTGGCTGATCACTGAACTTAGGATGAAAATCCCCCAACAAGAACTATCTTCTGATGCGTTGGTTGGTGTGATCGACGCATTTATTCTTCGTGAGGGTACGGATTACGGCCCGCAAGAGTATACGTTGGAAGAAAAGCGCCAGCGGGTTCTGAATTCGCTGGCACGAGGCGATGCGGAGATTCATTTTTATCCAGAAAACGAGCACATCGATATTGTGATGGTTCGATAGGCCCGTAACTTCGACATACTTGATTGATTGCCGCTGCGCGTTGCATCCCTTACGAGTCGCCAGTATGGTCAATCGCCAAAAACTTTTGAGGGGGAGAAATGTTGCGTAGTTGGTTGAGTGCAAGCTTAGTCATAGCCTTGGTAGGTAATGTCCACGGGGCGGAAACTGCTATAGAAGAAGTTGTTGTCACGGCAGGCAGCAGTATCCAAGCGCGTTTAGGTCAGAGCGGCAGTGGCACGGTGCTGACTGGGAAAGAAATCCAGCAGATTGGTGCAACGCACGCCAGTGAGGCGCTAAACCGAGTGGCAGGCGTTTGGGTAAATCGTGGTTCAGGGCAAGAGCATTTGACCGCGATTCGCTCGGCGGTGCTTACAGGCTCAGGCGCCTGTGGAGAGTTCAGTTACCTACAGGACGGCATACCGATCAGACCCCACGGGTTTTGCAACATCAACAATCTCTTTGAGTTAAATACTGAGCAGGCGGCAGCGATCGAAGTGTGGCGTGGTCCTGCCAGCGCTGTGTTGGGGGGCAATGCTCTGCATGGGGCTATCAATGTGATTACGCCAGTACCTGAGCAGAACGTTATTGGTATCGAGGTGGGCGCCTACAATTATGGCCGCGTAAATTGGCAAGGCAGTACGGAGTTGGCTGGCCAAAAGATTGGCGCGGCGTTTGTGAGCGCCAACTCTGGTGGTTACCGCGATGACAGTGGCTATGGCCAGCAAAAGCTTTCGCTCAGTCACCTAGCGGACGTCTCTGGTTGGGCGGTGCGCAGCCATATGACAGCGACTTTATTAAACCAAGAGACTGGCGGGTATGTGCGTGGGGAAAAAGCCTATGAAGACGCTACTTTACGATCCTCCAATCCAAATCCAGAAGCCTACCGAGACGCATGGTCACTGCGCCTTAATTCCGAATTGAGACGCGATGCGTGGACGCTTAAGCCTTACATTCGTCGCTCGCAAATGGCCTTTTTGCAGCATTTTTTGCCGGGGCAGCCGCTAGAGGAAAACGATCAGTCCAGTGTTGGTGTAATCGTCGAGCGGGATGTCAGCACAGCCACGGCCCAAGTCAGTGTCGGNGGCCAAGCGGAATTTATGTCCGGTGGCTTGCGTGAATTTCAGGCGCTACCAACAACAGGCAGCAATTTTTTAGTGGCAACNCGTCCGGCTGGGTTGCACTACGACTATGACGTCAACAGCGCCTTATTCGCAGCGTTTTACAATCTTGATTACAACCTCGCTACTGACACACGNTTAGTGCACAGCCTGCGGGTAGAAACGCTTAAATACGACTACACGAACAATCATATTGTTGGTAACACCAAGGATGATGGCTCGGCCTGTGGCTTTGGGGGNTGTTTGTATACGCGACCTGCCAGTCGCGAGGATGAATTCACTAATTTAGGTGCGCGCTTTGGGGTCGAACGTGACCTGCTCGCGGGGATGATTTATGCCACAGCAAGTAGTGGTTTTCGGCCGCCACAAGTTACCGAGCTTTATCGTCTGCGCGGCGGGCAGACCGTGGCGGATCTCAATAGTGAACAGCTTTCGGCGTTGGAGATCGGCCTGCGCAATGAGGTTTTAGCGATTGCCTTGTTTGCAGAGAATACCCGAAATTATTTGTTCCGAGACTCTGAGGCGTACAACGTTAGTGACGGCCGAACTCGGTCGCGAGGGTTGGAAATTTCGCTGAGTCGCAGGCTCGGTGCGCATAATTTGTCCCTTGCCACGACCTATGCGCGACACAAATATGCCTTTGATCGTGCCGCGGATGGTCGTGAAACCATCAGCAATGGCAATGATATGGATTCAGCACCCAGATGGTTCGGTCAGGCTGCGTGGAGTACTCAGATTTCGCCCACTTTGCGCCATGAAATGGAGCTCAGTGCGGTTGGCCCCTATTACCTTAATGCCGCGAATACTGCCAAATATGAGGGCCATACGGTTTTGAACTGGCGCGCCCAATGGCAACCCAGCGCCAACATCGAGTGGTCGTTAAGGCTCATGAACCTGTTCGATGCGGAATACGCGGACCGTGCTGACTTTGCTTTTGGCAGTTATCGCTATTTTCCTGCGATGCCTAGACACCTTTATTTGGGTGTGCGGTTAGCCTTGGATTGAGCGGCGNACCCGCGTTAGCCGTCTGATTTACGCGTGGGCGGCGCTTATAGACGGTTATTGGACGTCATACAGGAGTGTGGGTGTCGCGGCTTGGGTTCGGGTAAACTACGCACCGTTTCAATACCGCTTACGGGCTCGCTTTGCTCGATCATTCACGGCACATACAGCAAACTGACCAAGGCCCAACGAGGCCGGTCGAGACGCCGCTAAGGACGGTTGATTTGTCCTGTCTGCGCGATCAGCGCGACCTTTTCAGGCCGCTAAACATAGTGGTCGCGGCGGGCGATTGTGTCGAACTTGTAGGGCCAAATGGTTCGGGAAAAAGTACCCTGTTGAGGACTTTGGCGGGTTTGCATAGCCAGTATCGAGGCGATTTCAATCGTGTGGAATCGGTTTACCAAGGGCATCGCTTTGGCTTAGACGAGTTATTGTCGCCGCTGGAGAATTTGGCATGGTTTGCGGGGCTGCAGGGTCAGCAGCTAGATCCTCATCATGCGCTCGAGGCGCTCGAGCGCTTAGGGTTGTTGGCTGAGGCCCATACCGCTTGTCATCGACTATCAGCGGGGCAACAGCGGCGCGCTGCGATCGCTCGCTGGCTGCTCGCCGCACCCTCGCTCTGGCTGCTCGACGAACCATTTAACGCATTGGACGTGCAGAGCCAAACGCTTCTCAACGAGCTTTTGCAAGAGCACTGTAAGGCGGGTGGCGCTGTCGTGTGTGCCACGCATTTAAAGTTGCAGGTGGAAGGTAAGATAACCCTAGGCCTAGAGCCTCCTGTCGAGTTCTCGCTGTGAAAGCGCTCTTGCAACGCGAACTGATTGCCACGCTGCGCACTCCCGGCAGCGTGACTAATCCATTGGGATTTCTATTGCTCAGTCTGTTGCTGTTTGCGGTGGTAGACCCAAGTGCGAAAGACGNCCAAAACGGATATCTAAGTGGCATATTTTGGGTGCTTATTTTGTTGACCAATATGTTGTCCTTGGATGCGATGTTTAGGCGTGATTACGACAGCGGAGCCCTTGAGCAAATGTTGATTAGCGCACACATGCCCTTTGTNGCCGTGTTGATGCGTATTTTTGTCCATTGGCTGGGTTCTGGGTTACTGATGACGTTATTCGTACCATTATTTGGTTTATTGCTNGGTCTCGATGGAGAGGTNGTTTTACCGATAATGCTGGTTATGGTGGTGGGTACGCCTGCTCTGAGTTTACTTGGCAGTATCGGCGCCGCGTTGACCGTTGGGTTCAGTCGTGGCGGGGCGATCTTGGCGTTACTAATCTTACCGCTATTTTTACCCGTGCTTATTTTTGGTAGCGCGTGTATCAGCACGGCGGCAAGTGGCCTAAGCTTTACTGCACCTATGACCTGGCTGGCATTGGTTAGTTCCAGTTCTCTATTGTTAGCGCCGTGGGCAACTTGGGCTGCGTTAAAAATCAGTGTTGAAATGCAGTGAAAAACATCCATAAAGACCTCATGGAAAGGCAAGGAGCGATCCATTGAGCGGAGCCATTACTACATCTTTGAAACAACTCTGGCATAAGCTCGGATCGCCGCGGTGGTTCTATCAAATTACTCAAAGTTGGGTGCGGTTCTTTGGCGCTATGGCAGTACTGTTGCTTGTTGTTGGCTGCGTATGGGGCCTCGCTTTTGCACCCGCAGATTATCAGCAGGGCAATAGCTTTCGAATTATGTACGTGCACGTGCCGGCTGCGATGGTGTCGCAGTCGCTGTATTTGGGCATGGGGGTGGCCGGATTCATCGGCTTGGTTTGGCGTATGAAGCTTGCAGATGTCGCGATTGCAGCAACGCTACCGTTGGGTATTACTCTGACCGCGCTGGCCCTATTTTCTGGCAGCGTTTGGGGCCGCCCGACTTGGGGCAGCTGGTGGGAGTGGGACGGCCGCACTGTTTCGACGCTGGTCATGTTATTCCTCTATTTAGGCATCTATGCACTGCGCGAGGCTATTGCGGAAACGAACTTACGCGCCCGAGCGGCAGCTTTGGTTGCGTTGGTGGGGACCGTTAATATCCCTGTGATTAAGTATTCTGTGGAATGGTGGAATACCTTGCATCAACCCGCGTCATTCTCCCTCACCGAAAAACCNGCGATGCCCGCAGAAATGTGGCTGCCATTGCTGGTTATGGTTTTAGGGTTTTACTGTTTCGCAGGACACAATGTGTTGTCACGGATGCGCTTAGAAATTTTGCGCCGAGAAGCGAATACGCGCTGGGTAAACGAACTTTACACAGATTCCGAAGTCGCGCTGCCAACAGCCAAAGGGACGTAACGTCAGCACTATGTATTTCTCAACAATAGGCGAGTTGATTGCTATGGATGGCCACGGCGGCTTTGTATGGCTGGCATATAGCACCACTATATTGGTCCTGATGATCAATTTCGCTGCTGCCCGTCTCGCTATCCGCAAACAAGAACGCGCCTTGCGGTGGCGCCAGGAGGTTGCTGCGTTACAACACAAGCAAACTAAACAGCCCATGGAGCAGAGTGATACATGAACCCAAGGCGCAAGCAGCGATTATTTATGACGTCCTTTGTCCTCGTGGCGACGGCTTTAACCGTTTCGTTGGTATTTATGGCGCTCGAGCAGAACATGAACATGTTCTACCCCCCGGCTGATGTTGCAGAGGGTAAGGTGCCGCTTAATCAAACGCTGCGCGCCGGAGGTATGGTGCTCGAGGGCAGTGTAGAGCGAGCGAGTGACAGCCTGGCGGTCGCNTTTACCCTTACCGACTATCAGGGTNCTGACTTTGTTGTAACGTACACAGGAATTTTGCCCGATTTGTTTCGTGAGGGTCAGGGGATACTGGTTGAGGGAATGTTGAATCAAGCAGGTGTCTTCGAAGCCGTTGAAGTGTTAGCAAAGCANGACGAGAACTATATGCCTCCTGAATTGATGGATATGCCNGGGACGGTATCCGCCGCTNCGGCTGCCGAGCCTTTGCCTAGGTTGGGTGAGCGCCGATGATTCCAGAGCTTGGGCTTTATAGTTTGATTCTGGCCGGTTGTCTGGCGCTCGCCACGAGTGGCGGTGGATTAGCGGGGGCTGCGAATCCGGTGCTGCAGCGCTGGGTGTTGTCTTTGACCATAGGGCAATGGCTCTTCTGCGCGCTTGCTTTTGGCGCGTTAATTTGGTCTTTCGTCACTGACGATTTTAGCGTTGCTTATGTTGCTAACCACTCCAATTCGTTGCTGCCGTGGTACTACAAGGTCAGCGCTGCGTGGGGTGGGCATGAGGGGTCATTTCTACTCTGGATTTTGATCATGAGTAGTTGGATGTTGGCGTTAGTCTTGCGCAGTCAAAATTATCCGCCGCCTCTGGTTACTCGTGTCTTGGCTGTACTGGCGTTGATGAATCTTGGGTTCATCTGTTTTGCCGTATTTACGAGTAATCCGTTTTTGCGGTTAATACCTATGACGCCTGCGGACGGGGCTGACCTTAACCCTCTGCTGCAAGATTTTGGCTTAATAGTGCATCCACCATTGCTCTATTGTGGGTACGTAGGGTTAGCGGTGCCGTTTGCGTTCGCTGTCGCCGCCCTACTTGAAGGGCGTGTCGATGCGGCATGGGCGCGTTGGTGTAAAACGTGGACAAATATGGCCTGGGCCTTTCTTACGTTAGGAATTGCGTTAGGCAGTTGGTGGGCGTACTACGAACTTGGTTGGGGCGGGTGGTGGTTTTGGGATCCGGTGGAGAATGCTTCATTTATGCCCTGGCTTGCTGCCACGGCGTTGGTGCACTCATTGGCCGTTACCGATAAGCGCGGTGCGTTTAAAAGCTGGACATTGTTGTTGGCCATCGCCGCGTTTTCACTCTCGTTACTCGGTGCGTTCATCGTTCGGTCGGGTGTTCTGACGTCCGTTCACTCATTTGCAGTAGATCCGGAGCGTGGCCTATTTATTCTTTTGTTTTTGCTGGCAGTGGTCGGCGGCTCGCTTACTTTGTATGCGTTGCGTGCAGGCCGGGGCGTGGTTCACGTGTCCTACGGGCTGCTAAGTCGTGAATTTTTCATGCTCATCAACAACGTAATATTGGTGGTGTCGCTTGCNGTNGTGTTGTGGGGCACGCTAGCGCCCATTGGCTATGAGGCGATCACCGAGGCAAAGATTTCCGTAGGGCCACCATTTTTTAACGTCTTCTATGTGCCCTTGGGATGTGCGCTAGCCGCCGTGCTCGCGGTGTTGCCTGGAATTAATTGGAAACGCACCATTGCCGCGCGGTTGCAGCCGGTACTGGTTGCGGGCTTAGGGGGCCTGCTGGTCGCTGTGCTGGTTTGGTTTGTGCTGGATCCTGCTTCGTTGACGGTTGCAACCGCGGTGGGTCTTGCCGCGTGGGTTATCACTTCTCATGCCGCAGATCTCTGGGGCAAGCGCAAGGCTCTGTCTCGAGCATATATAGGTATGACCATGGCGCACCTTGGATTCGCTGTAACGATCATCGGTATCGCGGTAACGGCCACCCAATCTGTGGAGCGCGATGTTCGGATGTTGCCTCAAGACACTATTGAACTGGCGGGCATGAAGGTCACGTTCCTAGGGGTGAAGGCGGTGGAGGGACCTAATTACTTGGCCCAGCAGGGTGTATTCGTGGTTAGTAATGGCGACACTGATTTTTCCTTACGCCCAGAGAAGCGACGTTATCTTTCTGGCGGTAATGTGATGACAGAGGCGGGTATTCGTGCTGGATGGTTCGCTGATACATATATTGCTTTGGGTGAATCCTTAGAGACAGCGCAAGGCGCTTGGGCCGTACGTTTGCACTATAAGCCACTTGTCCGCTGGATCTGGCTGGGCGCGGTATTGATGGCGTTTGGTGGCATGTTTGCGGTTTTGGATAGACGCTACCGCACACTGCGAGCGCGGCGGCCAAGCGCTGATATGGCAGCGGCGTTGTCATGAATAAGGTGCGGCTGTTCGTGCCATTGATTTTGTTTCTTTCGATCTGCGGTGTAGGTTATGTCGGATTCAGCTTGGACGATCGGCACCAGCTGCCCTCGGCGCTCTTGGGCAAACCTTTTCCGGAATTTCACGCAGTCGCATTGCTCGATACGCAGAGGCGTATCAGCAAGGATGACTTATTGGGGCGGCCAACTTTAGTAAATGTATGGGCGACGTGGTGCCCGACATGTAAGAGTGAGCATAACGAGTTNTTGCGGATTGCTGGGGGCACGGATGTGCGTTTAGTTGGCGTCAACTACAAGGACGATTCGCAACAAGCGCGCAATTGGCTGGCTCAGTTTGGCAACCCGTATGAGCTGGTTATTGTTGATGAGGACGGTGCGCTAGGGGTTGAACTGGGCGTCTACGGCGCGCCGGAAACTTTTTTACTCGATCAATCTGGGCGGGTAGTTTATAAGCGCGTGGGCGATGTGAACCCACGGATNTGGCGCGATGAATTGCAGCCGCGGCTTGCTGAACTCGGTGTGCAGATTGATGCGGGTATGATGAGCTCACGATGATCAAGTACATCACAATGCTTATAGTGCTGAGTGGTATTTTTGGGCTGGCTCANGGNGCATCCACGGTGGANGTGCTGACCTTTGATTCTGAGCAACAGCAGCGTCGCTATAANGCCTTGATNGATGAGTTTCGGTGCCCNAAATGCCTAAATACCAATTTNTCTGGCAGTGATGCGCCAATTGCCCTGGATCTGCGCCGCAGTGTGTACCGGTTGGTNCGTAATGGCGAGAGCGATCAAGANATACGGGATTTTTTGCAGCAGCGCTATGGAGACTTTGTTTTATACAAGCCGCCGTTTGCCGGGCGTACCGCCTTTATCTGGCTTATTCCGATCGGGTTGCTGTTGCTTGGTGTGGCTGTTCTGGTTGCATTACAGGGTCGCGGGCGGCGTCAGCAGGCGGCAGGTTTGAGCGCAGCAGAAGTCCAAAGGCTGGACGAAATACTGGCCAACGATGACTAGCGTAATAGGTTTCATCGGGTTAGCACTGATGGCGCTGGGATTTATGGTAGTGCCATTGCTGCGCTCAAAAGTCGCCAACTTAACGAGCCGAGGCGCCCATGGTGCGCATCGACGCTGGTATCGCGAGCGTTTGCACGAATTAGACAACGAAGCTGTTGATCCTGAGGCGCGCGAGGCTTTGCAGCAAGAGCTTGCGGCGGTAGTTCTGGCCGAGGACGATGCTGCGGAATCTCTTCGTGGACCGCAAAACAGGACGATTGCGCGGAGCTGGATCTTGACGGCGAGCGTGCTGGCGTTGGTGCTCAGTGCGGTGGTTTATAACCGTCAGGGTGATGCCGGGTCGTCTCTTATTCGAGGCGCAGAGGTTGTTTTGACGCTTGACGAGCGCGAGCAAGCAGAGGCACTACGGGTCTGGCATGAGCGCCTCCAAGCGCGGGTTGCTAATGCTCCGGAAGACGCCAAGAGTTGGTACTTGCTCGGTCATGCGCAACTGAAACTCGGACAGCCAGCAAAGGCCGTCCAAGCGTTTTCGACGACAGACGCGTTAACAACGAATGACATCAGCGTGAAAGTATACTGGCTCCAAGCACGATTGCTCGCGAACAATGGCGAGTTGGATGTTGCGAGCGAGGTGATCGCTAACGATATACTGGCCCTTGATCCTAACAACGGTCCAGTATTGGAGTTGCTCTCGATTTCGATGATGCAACGTGGTGATTTACCTAAAGCNATCAAATTCATGAACCGGGCCCTNACCGCAACGGCGAGTGTGGAGCGGCAAATTGGTTTGGCCGGTGCGATGCGTGTATTACGTGGCCGTATGCAAGCCGATTCACCTCATCTGCAAGTCGCAATCACAGCGCCGGAGCCGCCGACTGGCGACGCAACAGTGTTTGTGGTTGCGCGTCCGCCCGGTGGTGGTATGCCGTATGCAGCGGTTCGTCGGCCGGCAGCGATGTTGCCGTTCACGGTCTTGTTAGATGATCTCGTCAGCATGAGCGAACAACGCGTGCTGTCGGCCGCGGAGCAATTTGAAGTGGTGGTTCGATTGAGTCGCAGTGGCACCGCCCAAGCGCAATCCGGCGATTGGGTTTGGCGTTCAGGTCCGCTCAATGGGCAAGATTATGCAGCCGGGAAAAAGCTCCATGCCACTCTTAAATCGCCATGACTGCTGACCGCATAAGGGTGGCTATAGATGACAAAACTATTAGCTAATAATCTCGGATAGATTAGACTTCGTGTTGAGGTTAGAGCTTGATTTTGAGGGTGGATCAGGCCGCAGCGTTAGCCAAATCCTTAGTGACGATAAGTATTAAGTTAAGGAATCTATGAGGCTTAAGCAGATCAAATTAGCTGGTTTTAAGTCGTTCGTAGATGCCACGACCGTGACCCTGCCCGGTAATCGCTGCGCGGTTGTTGGCCCAAACGGCTGCGGTAAATCTAATATCATTGACGCCGTGCGTTGGGTCATGGGTGAGAGCTCGGCTAAGCAGTTGCGCGGCGAAAGCCTCACCGATGTAATTTTTAATGGCTCGACCACACGCAAACCAAATTCGGCTGCGAGTATTGAGCTTGTATTTGACAACTCAGACGGACGCATTGGTGGGGAATTTGCTGCTTACGCCGATATAGCGATCCGCCGTGAGGTCAGTCGTGATGGCCAGTCCAATTACCTGCTGAATGGCAGCCGATGTCGACGTCGCGATATTCAAGATATNTTTCTGGGCACCGGATTTGGCCCACGCAGTTATTCGATTATCGAACAGGGCATGATTTCCCAATTGGTGGAAGCTAAACCCGAAGANCTTAGGGTGTATTTGGAAGAGGCCGCAGGGATTTCCAAATATAAAGAGCGCCGTCGAGAAACCGAAAATCGCATCAAGCATACCCGGGAAAACCTCGAGCGAATTAACGATATTCGCGAAGAACTAGGTCGCCAACTGGACCGTCTACAGCGCCAAGCGCAGGCCGCTGAGCGCTACCGCGANCTCAAGACGCAGGAGTCTTTGCTCAGTGCGCAGTTTTTTGCGCTGCGTTACAACGGCTTTGCTGAAGTGTTGCAAACAACCCAGCAAAAGATTGCCGAACTTGAGTTGTCACTGGAAAAAACAGTGGCTCAGCAGCGTCGCGTAGATACCGGCATAGAGGAGCAGCGTCAGCACGCTGCTGATCAATCAGAGCGGGCGAA
The DNA here is from genome assembly GCA_002704325.1 of Gammaproteobacteria bacterium. Classification (GTDB taxonomy): domain Bacteria; phylum Pseudomonadota; class Gammaproteobacteria; order Pseudomonadales; family Azotimanducaceae; genus UBA4421. Next base: position 27,801 of record PAFJ01000028.1, read on the forward strand.
TGAAATCCAACAAAAATTCTANGAGTTGGGTACAGAGATNGCGCGGATAGAGGAAACACTGCAATTTAACCAACAACGCTCGCAGCAATTACAGGAGGATCTTCACGGGGCAGAGCAACGACGTACAGAGACGCAACAGCAGTTGAGTATGGACGAGCAACAAATTGCAGAAATGCAGCGGCAACTGGAAGAGCTCGAGCCGGGTTTACAAAAGGCGCAAGATGCTGATGCTGAGGCGCAGCAGAGCCTAACGGAGCAAGAGAGTCAGGCGCATGAGGTGCAACAGCGTTGGGAACAGTTTTTGTCTGTAGCTGCTGAAAACCAGCGCGAAATCGAAGCGCAGGTGTCGCGCCTTGAGTACTTGCAGCAATTGGTTCAGCGGTTGCGAACGCTTCGCCAACGCAACGAAGAAGCCATGCTGCAAACGGTGGACCAGCCTCAAGAGGGGGATCAGCTTGTTGAGCAGTTGGCGCTACAAATTACAGATTTAGAGAGCGCGGACCGCTCTCTCACTCAGCGTATTGAAGAATGTCTGGAGAACTTGACACTTGCCCGTGAGCAAGTGGTCGGNCAAGAACGGGCCTTAGAGGCGGCACGCAGTGGCGTACAAGAGTTGCGGCACCAACTGGCGAGTCTGCAGGCCGCCCAAGATGCAGCTCTGGGCCAAGACGTTCAGGAAGCGGAGTCTTGGATAGAATCTCAGGGTCTGGGCGAGGCGCGACGGGTGGGCGAGCATCTGGCAGTTGTCGCTGGGTGGGAGCGTGCGATTGAGGCGGTCCTAGGGCGATTCCTGCGAGCGATTCAAGTCGATAGTCTCGAGGATTATGCAGATTCGTTAGTGAATCTGGCAGAAGGCGATGTAGCGCTGGTTGAATATCGAGATAATCTGGATCAAGAGTCACCACGAAATGTGGAATTTGATTTGCCGACAGCGGCCTCGTTGGTTCGTTCTGAAGCGGTTGCTGCCGGCTCGTTATTATTTGGCGTCTATGTCGCGCAAACGATTGAGGTGGCCCTGGCAAATCGCCGTTACCTCAGTTCTGGTCAGAGCATTATCACCCGTGAGGGGCTCTGGGTCGGCGGCGATTGGATGCGTGTACTGCATGAGGGCGATCAGACTCAGGGGATCATTGAGCGTGGGCAGGCGATCGAGCAACTTCTCCTCAATGTAGAGGATGCCGAACAAGAACTGGCGCTGCTGCAGAAGGATTTGCAGGAGCAGCGTGGTCGAATCGAACAACTCGAGGCCCAGCGTGAAGTGTTACAGCTGGAGTCGAATAGCCTGACCCAGAATTTGGGCGAGCGCCGCACAGACCATGGTGTCCGCCAAGTTAAGTTAGAGGAGGCCGAGGCTCGTAAGGCCCAATTGCAGCGAGATACAGAGCAACTTAACGAACAGATTAGTGAGGAGCAGAGCCGTTTAGAGAAGACTCAGGAGCGCGTGCAAGAAGTCCAATCTATCGCCGCTGAGCATGAGGGTCAGCGAGTCGCATTGGCCAGCGAGCGCGATCAGATGAATGCTCGGACGCAGCAATGCCGCGAGTTGGCAGGGCAGAGTCGTGATCAATTGCACGAGCTTAATGTGCGTTATCAAGCTGTGCAGTCGCAACTCAAGGTTAGTCTGACGGCTCGTGAACGGCTGTTAAGTCAGCAACAGGATTTACAAAAGCAGCTTGAGCACGTGCGTCAAAGCATTGCGCAGGCACAGCAGCCACAGCCGCAGTTGCAGCAGCAACTGACGGATAAGTTGGCCGCGCGGGTTGAGGTTGAAGCGCAGTTAAANATCGTTCGCCAAGCGCTGGCCAGNATTGAAGAAGGTATTNAAAGTCAGCAAGTTGAGCGGGAAAAGATCGAANCGCAGGTTGAGCANGTGCGCGGTNATTTGGAGCAATCGCGGGTAGAGCGGCAGGGCATGGCAGTGCAAGAGGCTAATGTTCTGGACCAATTCCAAGCTACGGGACATGACTTAGCGGATGTGCAAGCGGCACTCCCTGAGGAGGCCAGTGAAGAGGCTTGGGCTGACGAATTGGAACGTATGGGGCGTCGAATCCAGCGTCTTGGGGCAATCAATTTAGCCGCCATCGAGGAGTATGACCAAGAATCGGAGCGCAAACAGTATCTAGATGCTCAGGCCGAAGATCTAGAACTCGCCATGCAGACCCTTTTAGACGCGATTGCCAAAATTGACCGGGAAACCCGCAGTCGTTTTAAAGATACGTTTGAGGCCGTGAACGGCAAATTGTCCGAGTTGTTTCCAAAAGTGTTCGGTGGTGGCCATGCCTATTTGGAACTTACTGGGGATGACATGCTCGACACAGGGGTGTCTTTGATGGCGCAACCGCCTGGAAAACGTAACGCCAGTGTCCATCTGCTGTCCGGTGGGGAAAAAGCTATGACGGCAGTTGCGTTGATTTTCTCAATTTTCCACCTTAACCCGAGTCCGGTTTGCTTGTTGGACGAAGTCGACGCGCCATTGGATGATATTAATGTCACGCGATTCGCCGGTTTAATTAAAGAGATGTCAGAAAATGTGCAGTTCTTGGTGATTACCCACAATAAGATCACGATGGAGATGGCGGACTATCTGATGGGTGTGACAATGCAAGAGGCTGGAGTTTCGCGGTTGGTTTCCGTTGATGTGGAGGCTGCTGCCGCTTTGGCGATTCTGTAATGTGGGTGCGGTGAGATTAGGCGTTTTAGGATAGTAGTCTTATTATGAAGAGCAGTTTCGCGATCTGCACAACTCGATGTTTTGCTTTGCCGAAAATTTGCGGCAAGGGAGGGTCATAGGTTGGATACAAAAGACATCATTCTTCTCGGTGGCGGGCTGCTTTTGATCGCGGTTATAGGGCACGGTATTTGGGTGACGAGAAGAGCGCGACGTGGCGCTTTAAAAATGGATATTTCGCCCAAAAACTTCCGCGATGTTGACGGAGAATTATTTCCAGAAGAGCCCGGTATGCGTGGCGAGTTACCGAATGGTGGCGCACGAATAGTTAGCGTTGCTGAAGATCTAGAGCCGCGACAAGTTAGCTTCGAGCTCGACAGCGATCCACTTAAGTTGCGCCGCGATGAGCGGCATAAAAGCGCCCAAGAGCGGAAAGAAAAAGCCAAGGCGTTGTACAATTCAGCGCGTAAAACGTCCGCCCAGAAACAACGGCAGGTCGAGCGATCGGAGCTCGAAAAGAGCGCTGAGGAGCAGTCAGGCCTTAGTGAGTTAATTGTGTTACATGTGCTCGCTGGCCCTGAGCAAACATTTGCTGGTGCAGATCTCGTTGCGGCGCTGCGAAACGAGGGCTTGCGTTTTGGGGAAATGAACATTTTCCACTATCTGCACGAGGACACTGGAAGCCAGCTTTACAGTGTTGCGAGCGCGATCGAGCCTGGAACCTTTGATCTGGCAGATTTATCTGCACTGTGCTCACCTGGGCTTACTTTTTTTCTGCAACTGCCGGCANAGGTTGATGGGATAGAAGCATTAGAGCATATGGTTGAAGCGGCTCAGAGTGTTGCGAGAACTCTTGGCGGTGATCTTAAAGACGAAAACATGAGTGCTTTAACCAGACAAACGGTGGAACATTTGCGTGAAAGAGTCAGTGACTTTGCCCGCCGTTACCTCACCCAGCAAGCGTACGAATCAGACGCGTGACCGAGCAGAACATCGATGTTGAGCAGCGACTCTTCGAGTTGCGAGCAAGCCTGCATCACCATAACCATTGTTACCATGTCTTGGATACGCCCGAGATCGCAGACGCCGAATACGATGCTTTGTTCGATGAGTTGCTGCGGCTAGAGGCGTCGCACCCAAACTGGGTTACCAAGGACTCGCCGAGTCAGCGGGTTGGCGCAGCGCCTGCGGAACAGTTTGAAAAATTTCAGCATCGCCGCCCGATGTTGTCCTTAGACAAAAGCACCGATGCCGATGAATTGAGTGATTGGATGCAACGTTGCCGCAGCCGGTTGACGAACCCGCGCGGGTTAGATTTCATTTGCGAGCCGAAGATTGACGGTGTTGCTGTGGCGCTGACGTATCGCGACGGTTCGCTGGTTTCGGCAGCGACACGCGGTGATGGACTTACCGGTGAAAACATTATCGCAAATGTTAGAACAATTGCTGCAATACCGCTGAAATTGATGGGCGACGATATTCCCCAGGCTTTTGAAGTAAGGGGCGAGATCTACATGGCGCACAGCGACTTTGACGACTTCAATCGAAAGGCTGCTTTGCAACAGCAAAAGCCACTATTGAATCCTCGTAATGGTGCGGCTGGAAGTTTGCGCCAACTCGACTCGAGAATTACTGCGAGCAGACCGTTAACAATGTTTTGCTATAGCGTTGGATGGTCCGAGGGTGATTGGCAGCCGGCAACTCATGCTGAGGTGTTACGCCAATTTGGACTTTGGGGCTTTCGAACGAACCCAATGACACGTGAGGTCAGTGGGTTAGAAGACTGTTTGGATTATATTCAGCAGTTGCAGTCCGCGCGAGATGACCTAGGGTACGATATTGACGGCGTTGTGGTGAAGGTCAATCAATTGGCATTGCAAGCAGAACTCGGTAACGTGACTCGTAAACCCCGCTGGGCGATNGCTTTCAAGTACCCTGCGGAGGAAGCGACCACGCGGTTGCTGGATGTTGATTTTCAGGTTGGGCGGACTGGCGCTATTACGCCTGTTGCGCGATTAGAGCCCGTTTTCGTAGGTGGTGTCACCGTCACCAATGCAACGCTGCATAATATGGACGAGATCCAGCGGCTTGGATTACGTATCGGCGATCAGGTCATGATTCGTCGAGCAGGAGATGTGATTCCGCAAGTACGCGGAGTTGTGAAAGGTAAACGCCCTGTGGACGCCAGCGAAGTGCTCATCCCGCAAAATTGTCCATCGTGTGGCAGTCAGGTGCAGCGTTCGGAGGGCGAAATCGTTATCCGATGCAGTAGCTCGGCCAACACTTGTCCTGCCCAACGCAAAGAGGGCATCCGGCATTTTGCCTCGCGTCTCGCGCTGGATATCGACGGACTCGGAGATAAAATCGTTGAGCAATTGGTAGANGCTGGCTTGGTCAAAGATGTTGCCGATCTATTTGTTCTAGAGGTGGCTGCGCTCAATGGCTTGGAGCGTCTGGCGCAGAAATCGGCGGAAAATTTGCGTAAGGCGATAGAAGCGAGCAAACGGACTACGTTGCCACGTTTTATTTATGCTCTGGGGATTCGTGAAGTTGGCGAAGCGACCGCGCATGGGCTGGCGATGCATTTTAAAAACCTAGGTGATTTAAGGGATGCTGATCTAGAGGCTCTGGAGCAAGTAGCCGATGTCGGCCCCATAGTCGCGAGGTCCATTCATGACTATTTTCGCAGCGCTGATAATTTGCGGGTAATCGACGCGCTGCTGTCTAGAGGGGTGAGTTGGCCGCCGATACAAAGTGATGAGGCGCCTCCACTTCTAGCTGGTGAGACATGGGTTTTGACCGGTTCGCTTGAGGTGATGGCGCGTAATCAGGCTAAAGCAGCACTGCAAACGCTTGGAGCCAAGGTAGCCGGATCAGTGTCGGCAAAAACTAGTGTTGTTGTTGCGGGGCCGGGGGCCGGCAGCAAATTGGCGAAAGCCACGGAGCTCGACGTTCGGGTGCTGGACGAACAGCAGTTTTTACAATTTTTGCAGGAGGCAGGCGTTGATGTTGCGGGTGAGTAAGATTGGATTGGCTTTAGTCAGTTTGCTGGTGATGCCTGCATGTGTCAGTGCGCCGCCGAAAGACCCAAACAATATTTGTTCTATTCTGTCGCAAAATAAAAGCTGGCACGCAGCGGCTGCGAAAGCGGCCAAGCGTTGGGGTATGCCAATGCACATTGGCTTGGCATTCATTCACAGAGAGTCATCCTTCGTAGCCAAGGCTAAGCCGCCGCGCAAAAAGGTACTTGGTATCGTACCGTGGCGAAGATCCTCAAGCGCATATGGCTATGCTCAGGCAACTGATGAGGCTTGGAAAGATTACAAAAAAGATACGGGCCGACGGTTCGTGCAAAGAGATGACTTTGCCGATGCGATAGATTTTATTGGTTGGTATAACGACCGGAGCAGCAAGCTTCTGAAATTACGCAAGAATGATGCCTATCGGTTGTATTTGGCGTATTACAACGGGCACACAGGTTACAGTCAGGGTCGGTGGCGTAAGTCGAGCACGATTAAAGGCTATGCGAAAAAAGCAGCCTCTCAAGCGAGCTTATATCGAAAACAGCTGCGAAAGTGCCGTGGCAAAACTAAAAAGCGCAGTTGGTTTGGTTAATTGATGGCCTACAGCTGGAACAGTTTGTCTGGATTGGGGTTAAGTCGATCCAGCTCTGCCAGAGTGGTGGTTAACCATTCGATATAAGCATCATTAGAGCGCAATAGCGCGCGCACGTTTCCATCATCGTCCTCTGCTCTGAACGCTCGACGAAACAAAGGCGAGTAATAGAGTGGTTGGCCGATATACGCTGGGCAATCGTCTAGAGCTTGTCGCAATTCGTTGAATTCTGCTCGGCTGTCTACAAGGTTGGGCAGGATAACGACCGAGGGAGCCTCGTTGTCATAATCTTTCCGCTGACGTTGAAAAAGTTGGTGTAGAGATAAGAGATATTTTCGCGTTGCAAAGATATCGGCGTCGCTCACTGATGTGGGTACGAAAATGACGTCGCAGTGCAGTAAGAACGAGCTTCTTCCTGGCTCGTTGCCGGCTGGGCTATCAAACACTATATACTTTTGCTTCGTCCGGTGGGCCTCTACCGTTTCTATGTGATTAATAATAGAGCCGTTATTCGGAGATCCTGATGCTAGAAATAAATTGTCGTCGTTCTTTACGGTAAAACGATGATTTGCGAAACGGCGCAGTGATTCGCTGCTGGTTGCCTGACTATCTAGATCAATAAGTTCCACGTCGGCCTTCGGATGTCTAGTTGCCAATCCGAGACTCATCATTAAAGCCAGTGTGCTTTTCCCGACGCCGCCCTTGGCGTTGGCAAATATTGCTGTGTTACAAAGCTTTGGCCTTACGTGGGCCAATTCAGCGGTTTTTTCCGCGAGTTCAAACATCGCAAACTCCTCAGCCAATTTGTCTCAATTAACGGTCTTGGCTACAAAGCTTTCGACTCTAGCGGTCTATTCGCTTTTATTGCTTCTTTCTCTAACAATCGACGGCGGGCAGCATTTGGATTATGCCTGCAGTCAAGTCCACAACGATGTCCTTCCTAAGCCCTCAACTCTACAATAATGTTACTTTATCGTCAGTATTTTACTGCTATTAATCATCAGCGGTCTGTTCCTGTTCTACGCCAACTGATGAGGTAAAAGATTCCAGTCGATCCGATACGAAATTGGTCTCCGTTGAAGCGCCCCAATCTGTCGAAATCTCTCCGACCAATTTTGCACCCTCCATCGTTTCTATCGAACCATACTGGATTTTACCTCTGATGCGCCCCGAGGAACAAACAGTAAGTTTGCCTGTCAAAGTCAGACTGTCTTCAACGGTCCCCTCAACTTTTGCCGTCTCTCCAGAGATGTCGCCCTGCACCACTCCGCCTGGGCCAACTATTAAGTGTTTAACCGCCACCTTGCCTACGATTTTTCCATCGATACGCGCAGTACCATCAATAGCAAGCGATGCTCCTTCTAAATGCGTGGCGGTGCCGACGTAAAATTCGTAATCCGTATCTGATTCGTTCATGTTGGTATCCTTCTATCTAACTTTGCGTGTCTATTGCTNTGTAGTTTTCCCAGGCGCTTANCCGCCTTTTTGGAACTGCTTCAATTCGTGAATATGCTCCTGGGCATCGTTATTAAGTGGTACGAGTTCTCCGGTAATTAGTGCGCCCGGACTNACCTGCAGGTTTTTGAATCGCATCACGCCGGTAACCGTTGCTGTTGGTCCTATCGAGACACTCACTGTCCCGATGATAGTTGCTTCGACGTGACCAAATATTTCGACGATCGGCGCATTAATCTCTCCGATCAATTGACCTCCTTCGAGAATCTTTACCACGCTATCGTCGTCTCCGTTGCAATTTACGGTCCCATTCAGGGATCCAGCTATCACGAGCTCCTTGCCGAATAGCAGGTCGCCGCTTAAAGAAGTTCCCTTAGCTATTAAGCTGGTTGATGCGGTTGGCTTCATTTTGGACTGCATATACGCGCTTCTCGTGCCGGCGGTAGAAGTCTACTAGAAGTTGACAGGTGTTTGCCAAGTTTGTGCGGCTGCGATTTGTTCGGCTTTTTGGGCCAAATCTCTAGTAGCTTGCACCCATGCCAGCGCGTACATCGTTGTTTATGCCATAGGATGGGATAGGGTAGCGCAACCCATTCGCTGATAATGCCTCCAAACCTTGAATAATCTTCGGCAGGTAGGAGGGGGGAATGGCCATAAGTAATTCATCCTCCATGACTCCGCCGTAACGCCGTTCGGCATAGCACGGCAGAGAAAGGCTCGGCTCGCCACTCAACAAAGCACGTCCCCAGGAGTCCGCGCAGGCAGATTCGCCGACGCAGCTAAAGTCTAGTTTTTTATATCCCGTCCATTGCAGGCCATTAATAAACAGGATCATTTGTGCCGGTGTTGCATAAATGAGGCAGATATCGGGAGGGTTCAAGCGGCCGCTGGCCATTGGACTTACCGCCATAGCCTCNAATTNGCCGTANTCTACGACATCCATCGCCTGNTGGTGGGCAGCNGCATCCTGTTGGCTGCCAAACCACACACCGTTCATGCGGTCGCCAGACAGCCATTGATCATCGCGCGGGTGCAGGCCNAGTACTGTACTGCACTGGGCGCCCACCAAGTCTTCGGCAGTAATGCCAACAGTCCAGCCGTTGCGCGCGGCTTGGCCAACGATTTGGTCAGTAGTGTGAATGTTCTTAGGGCGTCGAATGCGCTCAATTGCGGCCATTTCTGCNGTAGATGCAAATAATTTCATGCCGATGGGCGTCGTNCGCAGCCGCAGNAAGCGATTTAGGTCATCAACGATCTGCTTACCATTGTAATCGAGGTCGGTGGAGATGAGTTCATTCATGCNTGTGGCCCTTTTNATAGAGAGGTTAGTCCGCCGCCTTGACCCGTTCGAAATTAGGTGGACGTTTTTCGATAAAAGAGCGTACGCCTTCTCTGAAGTCGTCCCGTTGCAGACTTGCCGCCATCCAATCATTGGTCTCGCGCATTGCGTCCCCGAGCTCCATGTTCATATGTCGATAAACTTGAGCCTTCATCACCTGCAGCGACTTGGGTGCGCAGGATGCTGCGAGGCTGCGAACGTAGTCGATGGCTGTTGCTAATGCATCGCCGTCATCAACAAGTTTTTCGGCGAGACCTATAGATTTCGCCTCTTCGCCGGTGAATTTTCGTGCGCTCCACAACAGATCTAAGGCGTTACCAGAGCCAATTAGTCGCGGCAGCGTCCAGCTGATGCCGTGCTCCGCGATCAACCCTCGTTGGGAGAACGCGGTGCTGAATTTCGCCGACCGTTCGACGATGCGTAAATCGGTCATTGTGGCGATAGCCAGGCCCAGTCCCGCGCAAGCGCCGTTAATGGCAGCAATTACGGGTTTACGAATGGACATTAAATAGCCGTAGGTTACTTGGAAATTATCCCCCAACTCTGGGTCCCCCGGTTGTGCTTTGAACTCGGCCAAGCTCTGGGCGCTGCCGTTATTGCCGTCGCTGATTGCATCAAGGGCATTCATATCCATGCCGGGGCAGAATCCTTTGCCTTCGCCCGTGAGTATTATCCCTACGACATTTTCATCCTGCTCTGCTGCTGCAAGCGCATGGCGGATTTCCGCCAGCATTCTGCGGGTAAAAGCGTTTAACGCCTCTGGTCTGTTGAATTTGATGATAGCGACTGGATCGTCGACTTGATAAATGATGTCTTGGTAATGCATTAGTGATCCCCTCAAATCTCGTCTTTCGAGAGTAACCCCTCCGCAACAGTGGTTCCAGCGTTCAGAGTGGCGTCATAATTAGTTTAGCGTTGACAACGAAAGAATCTAACCTGTCGAAACTCATCGAATTCGCCGAGGTTTGGAAATGTTAGAGCCTCGGCCTCGTGGACAATTGCAAAGTCATCGTCCTCTACGTCAGATACNCTTGAGTCGCTAATGATTACGGTCTCGGCGCGATCTTTGACTTCTTGAATGAGCGGTAAATTGCTGCGGTCGTACAGTACGTCGGCCATCCAAACTTGGTCGATATCCTGGGGCAATTCGTCAACATGCTGACACAAATGAATATTACAGTCGTTTAAGTCAGCGTTAGTTTGGGTCGCGAGCCGTGCATCCGGATCGATGTCGCAGGCGAAAACCTGACGCGCACCTGCAAGCGCGGCCGCAATGGCGACAATGCCGGAGCCACAACCGATATCCGCAATAATTTTGTCGCGGACCAGTTGTGGCTTTGCTTGCAGCCAAATGGCTGTGGCTAATCCGCTGCCCCAGCAAAACGCCCAGTAAGCTGGGTTTGCAATGACTGCACGCATGGTTTCTGGTGCAAGGGGGGCTGTGGAAAAATCTTTGTTGATAAGCGCCAGTTGCAGATCTCTCAAGCCGGGCAAACACGTAGCGGCGATGCTCGCTTCGGGGAGCGTTGCACGTAATCGTTCTTGTAGCGCATTTAAGTTGGCCGACATGGGTGCACATAGTGCCTAACCCGTTATCTAGGTGCTAGTTTTGGTCGGTCAAACTCCGTAATCTTCCGAGTTCTGGAAAAGCAGTAAGGAAGACGGGTGACAGATCAAAAAAATGGCTCGGACAAGCGAGACAGAAGTGGTGCAGAGAGTCTAGTAGAGACTTTTGTCGCTTCAGGGGTGGATGTTTGTTTTGCTAATCCAGGCACTTCGGAAATGCATTTTGTGGCGGCCTTGGACAGCAATCCAAAGATGCGTTGTGTACTTGGCCTGTTTGAGGGGGTGGTTACCGGAGCGGCCGATGGGTTTGGGCGGATGCGCGGAACACCCGCAGCAACCTTGACTCATTTGGGTCCCGGGTTAGGTAATGGGTTGGCTAATTTGCATAACGCGAAAAAAGCTCGGACACCTGTCGTCAATGTGATTGGTGACCACGCTACCTTTCATCGTAAGTACGATGCGCCCTTAAGCTCCGATGTTGCGGGAATTGCGGCGCCGGTAAGTGGCTGGCTTAAAGTGTCTGAGTCGGCGGATGATGTAGCGCGTGACGGTGCCGAAGCTGTACAGGCGTCTATGAGTCCGCCGGGGCAGGTCGCTAGTCTTATCCTGCCGGCCGATACTGCTTGGAATAGAACCGAGGTAAAGGCCGAGCCGTTGCCGAAAATTGCCCCGCAGCCGGTAAACGCTTCGGGTGTGGAGGCGGCGGCGCAAGCGTTGCACTCGGGAAAGCCAGCTGTGATTCTGATGAATGGTATTTTGACCGAAGAACGCCTGGCTCTGGCGAATAAAATTGCGCAAAAGACTGGCGCGCGCATCATTAGTGATACCTTCATTTCGCGTATGCGGCGAGGGGCTGGCATACCGGAGATAGCTCGCCTACCGTATTTTGGTGAGCAGGCTGCGGAAGTGCTGCAAGGGGTGGAGCACTTGATTCTTGTAAGCAGCCAACCCCCCATTACTTTTTTTGCATACCCTGATAAACCTAATTGGTTAACACCGGACAATTGCCAGATTCATTCCTTAGTTGAACGTGATGGTGATGTGGATGGAGCGTTGGAATCGCTGTGTGAAGCCGTTGGTGCAACTGCGTTTGCGCCGATTGTTGTTCAGCTGGCGCGGCCAGATGCGCCGAAGGGCGATTTGAATCCTGCAACGGTGGGCCAATCGTTGGCGCATTTCTTTCCCGAAAATGCGATTGTTGTAGACGAAGGCGGGACGTGTGGCGCAGGTTCCGCGATGGCAACGGCATCTGCCCCCGCACATGATTGGTTGATGTTAACCGGCGGCTCCATCGGCTATGGATTGCCCACCGCCACAGGTGCGGCGATCGCTTGTCCTGACCGACGTGTTATAAATCTGCAGGCCGATGGCAGTGCGATGTATACCGTGCAGGCGTTGTGGACGCAGGTGCGAGAAAACTTGGACATCACGACCATCATATTAGCCAATCGCAAGTATGCAATTTTACAAATTGAATTTGCTCGGGTTGGCGCTCACAACCCGGGTCCGAAAGCCATGAGTATGCTTGATTTGACCCGCCCTGATTTGGATTGGGTATCTCTTGCCAAAGGTATGGGCATGGATGCTTGGCAAACCGATTCTGCCGAGTCATTTAACCAAGCATTAGAGCATTCGCTGGCGACACCAGGGCCGTCGCTTATAGAAGCCTTAGTATGATCGCACGCAGTTTGGAAAGTGCGCGCGCCGCGCGTTAGATAATGTCGCGTCCTTTAAAGCGGATTTTATCGACGACTTTACGCGTTTTCCTGGGTTTTGGTCTGATGTGCTCTGCAGTTACTGGTGCGGCTGCGGAACACACTTGGGACATGGATTTGCGTTGGAATTTCATAAAATTGGGGCGAGTCACGTTTATCTCTTCAGCAAAGGGCGATGACGAGCGACTAGAAATTATTGGCAAAACGGCAGGGCCGCTGCGATTGGTAAAGAACTATGATGGCAGAGGACTGTTAGAGCGTAACGGTGGGATCGATATTTACACGCTAGCGGGAACTGACGGTGGCATAGATGAGATCCGACGGATCGTTTTTGAACAGGGCGAGTTGCCCAGAATCATGCAGTTTAAAGACAGCAATGCGGAGCGCCCGCTCAAGCCTGTGGATCCTTGGGGTAGGCAGGCGTGGGCGCCCATGGCTTTGGTGCAAAGGGTTCTTAAAAGTGCANATAATCCAGAACTTTGCGCTGGCAGATTCACTGTTTTTGATGGTAAAAGGCGCTATAAGGTTGAACTCTCAGGCACGCGAAGTGNGCCGCAAAAGGATGCGAAAACCGCGCAGTCAGCGGGCCTAGCGTTCTGTACATCTGTTCTCTTAGGCGACTCGCTTTATGAAGTTGGGCAATCTTCGCGCGATAGCGTTAGAGACTCAGGTCAGGCGGCGGAGTCGGCCTCCGGTTCAACAAAGAAGCTGCGGCAGGTGTGGTTGTTTGGTCGGACAGATCGCCGCATTGACTTTATGTTTAACGGTCGTTGCGAAGGCGCGCTACTTAGTGGAATGAGGTTTTACTCGCCGATTGGCGCCATCCTTGCGAGTCCGATAGNCCCATGCTCGAGATAAATCTACTTCAAAAGAGCGAAAAAGCCGATAGACAACGGAAATATGACTGCTACACTCTCGCCTCAGTCCAATAGGTGTCAAGATCACTGTGGAGGACAACTATTTCGGATNGTCAGCTCCACGGATATTGATAGTTAACTATGAATATTGGTATATTTGTAACGCTGGTTGCTGNATANTCAATTNNGGACTNGCANGGAGNTATGNNNAGTTCGCGCCANGTNGGCGCGCTCTGCATTGCTTCCATGGAGAGAGGCGGATAAGAAAGCCCCTGTAGCGACTCGGGTTTTTGCGGTTTTGGGTAAGCGTTCTTCGTATAAAATTAATTCTCACGGGAGACCCTAATGTCGTCGGGAAAAGTTGGTTTGTTTAAACAGTTGACC
>PAFJ01000029.1 GCA_002704325.1 Gammaproteobacteria bacterium
TAATAGCGCTGTGTGTTAGCGCCGAGCCGAGCGCTTTGGGGTGCGGCAGTTTGGATAGACTGCCATCTGTGGCGACACGTAAGCTCTCTTTTTCGATGCCTCTTTGCAGCTGGCTGAGTCCGGCACCAGCGGATTGCAGCTTTTCGAGAGTGCGCTGAGTTAGTTGCATCCACTGCCCTCCCCGACCGTGTCCAAGCCACCTATTTCATTAGAATACCAGTCGTCGTCTGGCCAGAACCTGCCAAGCCAGAAATAAGCCAAAGCAGTGTTAGGACTGGGGTCCAGCTGCGATAATGCTGTCTTCAACTTCGAACTTGGTGAAGTTCTCAACGAATTTGCGCACTAACGCCGCTGCTGCCTCGTCATAATCGTTGGTATCGGTCCAAGTCGCCCGGGGATTGAGGAGCGCGCTGTCTACCCCTGGCACAGCGAGAGGAATATCTAGATTAAAACCGGCTAGGTGGGCCGTTGCAGTATCGTGTAATTGGCCACTTTGAATCGCAGCAATGATTGCCCGGGTCACGGGGATTTTGAACCTACTGCCGACGCCATAGCCGCCGCCCGTCCAGCCGGTATTAACTAAGAATACTCTCGACCCGAACTCCTCGATGCGTTTAATTAACAGCTTGGCATAAACACCAGCCGGGCGCGGGAAAAATGGCGCCCCGAAGCAAGTAGAAAACGTTGCTTTATAAGCTTCTGTTGATCCAACCTCGGTCGACCCAACTTGCGCCGTATAGCCCGACAAAAAGTGATAGGCGGCGGCTTCTTTCGATAATATGGCCACTGGTGGCAGTACGCCGCTAACGTCACAGGTTAGAAATATAATATTGTTCGGCTCGCCACCCCGATTTTCCGGCACTTTTTCTGCGATATTAGTGCGTGGATAACATGCACGGGTATTTTCGGTCAAAGAGCTATTGGTGTAGTCCGGCTCGCTCGAGTTTGCGTCGATTACAACGTTCTCCACGATGGCGCCAAAGCGAATAGCGTCGAAAATTACGGGTTCATTTTCACGACTTAAGTCGATGCATTTTGCATAGCAACCGCCTTCAAAATTAAAAACGGTACCCTGTCCCCAGCCGTGTTCATCATCGCCGATCAAAAGACGATTCGGATCAGCCGACAAAGTCGTTTTCCCCGTACCGGACAGACCGAAAAATAGGGTTACATCGCCCTCGTCGCCCATATTTGCTGAACAGTGCATCGGCAAAACATCTTTCTCTGGCAATAAGAAGTTCAGCACTGAGAACATCGATTTTTTCATTTCNCCGGCGTAGCGCATACCTGCGATCAACACTTTGCGCTGGGCAAAGTTAATCATTACGGTACCGTCGCTATTAGTGCCGTCTCGCTCTGGTTGGCACTCAAAGTTAGGGGCGTTAAAAATNCGCCAAACCTCTTTATTGTGCGGNTTGTAGTGCTCCGGAACGATAAATAAAGACCGGCCGAAAAGGCTGTGCCATGCGTATTCGGTGTTCACCTCGATNGGTAAGTAGTGTTCCGGATCAGCGCCTACGTGCANGNTGGACCGAAAGGTTTCGGTTTCATTCAAATGCACCTGCACGCGATCCCACAGGCGATCGAAAACTTCNCCGTCGATAGGCTGATTCACGTCACCCCAGTCTATGAACTCAGAGGTTGAGGCTTCGTCGACGATAAATCGATCTTTCGGTGACCGCCCGGTGCGTGCGCCTGTCTCCACCACAATCGCCCCATTGCTGGCAAACGAGCCTTCATTTCGCAATATGGACTCGGCCGCCAATTGGGCCGTAGATAAATTCTCGTGGGTGTTGGTCGCTGTAGTTGAATCCGTGTTAACAGCCATGATGAATTGCTATCGTTAAAGGGCTGCAGATTATGCCAGAGGCTCTCGGAATGAGAACAGTTGTTATTCATTAAATTCTATGTTTTCGATGAATTTTCGAGTGGAACGTATCTCGCTCTTTTGCCTTGCTCGACTCAGTGCAGTGCCGCNGCACGTTTTGCTAAGAGTTCTTTAACAGCGTTTTGGTCGTATACATAGCGCCGCCCACAAAATTCGCAGTCTACATGTATCTCAGGTTGTTCGGACGCGAGTGCCAGTAAATCTTCACGCCCAAGCACCATCAATGTCTCNTCACTTTTTTCTACTGAACAGGTGCAGCGAAAACTCAGGTTTCGGGGGCTATATAGTGTGCACGGGTATTCATGGAANAGGCGGTTGAGCATCTGCTCTGGCGGCAGACTGGCCAGCTCGGGTTCNGTTACCGACGCCGCGAGAGTGGTCAATGTCTGCCAGTCATCTTGTGCTTGGGCGACGGTGGTCTCTGATGCGTTGGGCGCATCTGGTAATCGTTGTAACAGTAGTCCGGTTGTGGCGCCGCCGGCGGACGCAAAGTGCAGACGCGTTTGCAGTTGCTCTGAGTTTTGGAAATAGCCTTCTAGGCTCGTTGCGAGCCCTCTTGGATCTATTGCGACTAAACCTTGGTACGGGTTCATGCCAGTCGCTTTATCGGGCAATAGCGATAATGCGAGCTGGCCGTTACCAAGCCAATCCACTAGGTTGCCGGTATTGGGCGAGGGTCTTACATTCTCAGCTAATTGGGCTATTCCGCGCAGGTATTGCTGTTCGCGACACTCGGCCAAGCTGCGACTTAACGCTCCATCACCCTGAGATTGCAGTGACACAGCTCCAGAAAACTTNAAATTGTCCGCNACCATTGTTACTGCCGCGAACATTTCGCCTAACAGTGCTTGTACGTCTGGCGGGTAATTTTGGTAACGAGCAATCGCGCCCAATGTTGCGGTCAGACGAATCCATTGGCCGCGAATAGGTAGCCCGGGAAAACTGAAGCGTTGAAGTAGGTCCATTGGTTTTGCGGTCTCGATCATCGATTAATGTGACGCGTCGTCCGACCATTGCTGGTCAAGGCCGCGTAATTGGTTTCGCGCGCGCCGATCTCTTTTGGTCGGTCGTTGCGCGGGAATGTGCAATCCAGCGCGGTTCATACGACGTTCGCTGATCNNTGCTTGGCGTTGTTCAATGCTGTTCGCTGTTTCTTCATAAAGCGTTTGAGCAATTGTGGCCGAGCCGCGTTGTTCGCTGAGTTTTTGCACGATAACGGTAAATAGAACGCCGTCTTTATTAATNCGCACTATCTGGCCGANACGCAGCTCTTTCGCNGGCTTAACACGTTGATCATCAACATATACTTTGCCGCCAGCAACAGCGGATTTAGCCAAGGNGCGGGTACGAAAAAATCGCGCAGCCCATAACCAACGGTCGATGCGGACGCCGATTTGTTCATCCATAACAGTGATTAAGATCGGATCGCTGGATAGATTTCATGGAACTGATCTAAGCTTGGATGAATAGATTCTGCGCGTGGGCCACGCTGAGANTCTGGGGTGCGTACATGCCAAACTTCGCGGATACCGAACTCTGCCGCAGCATTGAGNACCCGTTCGGTGTCGTCTAAGAACAGCGTTCGGTTTGGGTCGAAGCCGCTGTGGTTTTGTAACTGTTGCCAAAAATCCTGATGCTCTTTGGGGCTGCCAAAATCTTGACTGGAATAGATTCGATCGACGCGTTTGGACAGACCGATAANGCTTTCCTTGATTTGCAAACAATTGTGGTCGGCGTTGGTGGCAATGATTGTTGTCTGCGCACTTGACCCAAGCCAATCGAGGAACGCTTCGGCGTCAGCGCGGAAACCGATTCGCTTTGATTGTTGCCTATGCAGATCGGTTATATCTAGGCCGGTCTGCCGTTCCCAGAAGTCAAAACTGTAGAAGTCTATCGTTCCGAGTACCTCGCGCATCTTGGCGAACAACTGCTCTTTTGCGTCGGCGTGGGACAATTGTTTGAGCTCCGCGTAAGCCTCAGGCACAACGCTATCCCAAACGAAATTATCATAATGTAGGTCGAGCAAGGTGCCGTCGACGTCGAGCAGCACAGTATCGATCGCCTGCCAATTAATGACTGGTTTGGTCGCTGACAAAAATATACTCCAGTTATAGGGGTAGCGCGGTTGCGATATATTAACGTCTGTAGCCGTTCAGTTGACTATAATGGCGGTCGGTCGGATCACCATAGTGATTCGTTTTTTCAAAACCGGCGTCAACATTGCCGAGAACGTTGTGTAGAGACTGTGATTTAGACCATGCCGTTACCTGAGATTATTGCTACCGAAACCCTAGCTACTAGCCGGTTCTTTAAAATAGAAGCGCTCGACCTGCGTTTTAGCAACGGGGTAGAGCGTCGTTATGAGCGCCTCCCCCGGGGCGGTGCAGAAGGCGTCATTGTGGTGGCGGTGAATAGGCACAACGAACTGCTGTTGATACGAGAATACGCGGCAGGTTTTCACGAAATACAGTTAACGCTGCCAAAGGGCTTGGTCGAGCCGCAAGAAAGCATGGAAGCGGCTGCAAGTCGCGAGTTAGCTGAGGAGGTGGGTTTTGCAGCTAATCGTACGGAATTGGTAAAGCGCCTTACCTTGGCCCCCAGCCATATGGGGTTCTCGATTAACGTGGTCTTTGCTACGGACCTTTACCCCCATCAGTTGCAGGGTGACGAACCAGAACCGATTGAATTGGTGCCTTGGCCACTGCAGCGTCTTGACGAGCTATTACACAACGAGGAGTTCTGTGAAGCGCGAGCCATTGCCGCCTTGGCGCTGTGCCGGCCGCTATTCTCGCAACTGCTAGAGGCCACAGATTAAGCCAACGAGAAAACTAATTATGAATAGCCCAACTACCCCCTCGCTCGCCGGTGAGCTCAATTCTGAATTGATGGATATTGTGCGTCGCGCCGGTGACGAAATTTTAAAGGTCTACGATTCAGACTTTGCGGTACAGACCAAACAAGATCATTCGCCATTGACCGAGGCAGATTTAGCTGCGCATGCGGTTATTGCCGACGGCCTGCAACGCCTAGCGCCAGATATTCCCATTATTTCCGAGGAATCGGCGCTGCCAGATTTTAGTGAGCGCGGCCTTTGGTCGCGCTACTGGTTAGTAGATCCGTTGGATGGAACAAAGGAATTTGTCAACCGCAACGGCGAGTTTACGGTGAACATAGCCCTTATCGAGAACCATGCGCCGGTTTTAGGTTGGGTTGGTGTGCCCGTTCAAGGTCAGATTTATTTTGGCGACGTTGCGGCGGGCGCCGCGTGGGTCGAAAATGCGCAAGGGCGAACGATGTTGCATGGTAAGCGTCGACTCGAGGAGGCGGCAGAACTGACCGTAGTCGCAAGCCGTAATCATGGCGGCGAGCGCTTAGAGCGCTATCTGGATCTAATTGGTGAGCAATTTCCCGCAATGCTCCGAAGACCAGTGGGAAGCTCACTCAAGTTGTGTGCATTAGCCGCCGGCGAGGCCGATATTTATCCCCGTTTGGGCCCCACAAGCGAATGGGATATTGGTGCAGCCCAGGCAGTATTGTGCGCTGCTGGCGGGCGAGTGTTTTGTGGCGACGGTACTGCGCTCAGTTACAACCGCAAGGAGAGCATCTTGAATCCGGAATTCATCGCTGTGGCAGACGCCCTATTTCCTTGGCCTCAAGTGCTGCCACCGATACCACCACAAGTGCATAACTGATTTGTATATGCATTGTAGGCGTACCTGGGTGTTTGGATGTATTGCGACGTTTAGCAATGGCGGTGGCGGCCTAGGTGCTAATGGTTGGCCTCAGCTAGCCGAACTGCATGCCGTGTAATCGCCCTGCCGAGGAAATTAGCACTGTATATGCATACAGTTACGGCTAGTGAGGGTTCCAAGAATACGGAAGATGTATTACAAAAAGAAGAGGGCAAAAGCGTTTTTGCGGACACTTAAAAAAATGTTGTTATGTGTCAGTGCCTTAGGTAAACGCAATCCATAATCTCTTCACTTTGTTGGGGTTTTGAGTGTCTTTATTAAGGGGATTCTGAGCATTTTATCCATGACTAGGAGGGGTAATGGCATTTGATCGCGCTGAGGTATTGAAGCGAATCGACTCGGTAAGTGGGGTTATAGAGCGGCATGCGGGTTGGGCGGAGCAACAGGGTCGACTGCATGATCGAGCGTTGCAAGCGCTGGTTGAAGCGCAGGTGCCAAGGCTGTTCTTGCCGGCGTCGCTTGGGGGGCTTGAGGTCGATCCGGTGACGTGTGCTTTGGCGTGTGAAAAGTTAGCGGTTGCTGATACCGCAGCGGCGTGGCACGTCATGGTCTTTAATGTCGCACGATTAATGGCTGCGCAATGGCCCCAAGCTTTAGTGGAACTGTTGTGGGCGGACGACCCGGACACACTGGTTGCGGCTAGCGGCCATACGCCGTTGCAGGCGGTGCCGCAAGGTGATGGTTATCTCATTAGTGGTCGCCAGCGCTTTGTAAGCGGATGTGATCATGCGAGCTGGTTGCTATCGCCGGTATTGATTGACGAGATCCCAGCGATGGCCGTTATGCCGTTGGCCGAGTGCTCGATCGAACAAAATTGGGATACGCTGGGCATGCGTGGTTCTGGCAGCAGTGACGTCGTGGTGTCGGAATTAGCAGTGCCAAAGTTGCAGGTGGTCATTCCCAATCCCCAAGCTGCTGCGAATGATCTTTATCAAGGTACGCTATATCGTTGTCCCTCACGAATCGTCTTTGCCACCTATGTCCCTGTAGCCCTCAGCCTAGCGGCTCGCAGTCTCGATCTAGTNGCGGCTATGGTGGGAAATAAGACGCCCGGTGGAAGTGCAGGAAGCCTGCGCGAGCGCAACATTGCGCAATTGCACTACGGTAAAGCATTGGCGTTATACCGCTCAGCGCGACTGTTGTTTTTTCAGAGCCTGGAGCAAACTTGGGCACGGGCGGTGCTGGGTGATGATGCCAGTGATGTCGATCGAGCAGACTTATACCTAGCCGGCACCCATGCTGTGCAAGCCAGTTCTGAGGCGGTACGCCATTGCGCTGATATTGCTGCTACCACGATGGTGACTAAGGGCGAAGCCCTCGAACGTATCGGCCGCGATATGGAAACCCTTCGACACCACGGCTTTGTCAACGAATCACGCTATGCCAGTGTCGCNCAGATCCACTGGGGNGCAGAACTCGATTACCCGCAATTGTTGCGCTAGAGGCTCGCGAGCCAGTCGTCGTCCGATCCCTCGTTGATATCGGCGAACATCGGGGTCGACAAGTAGCGCTCGGCGGTGTCCGCAAGCATAGTCAAAATCACACTGCCTGGCTCGGCATGCTCGGCAATTTTCAGTGCGGCATTTAAGGTGCCTCCTGCCGAGATGCCCACAAATATGCCCTCCTCTTGACCAAGGCGAAGAGCGCATTGCATCGATTCATCCTCGTTTACAGGTACGATTTGGTCGGCTATTTCGCGGTCGAGAACGTCGGGTATAAAGTCAGGTGTCCAGCCTTGGATTTTGTGTGGCGACCACTCCCCGCCTGATAGCAACGCGGCTTGCTCGGGTTCTGCGGCGATGATTTTGAGGTCAGGGCGTGCTGCCTTTAGGGTCCGACCGGCGCCCGATAGAGTGCCGCCAGTACCCCATCCGGTTATCCAGTAGTCGAGTCGATCCCCGGCGAAGTCGCGCAATATTTCTGGCCCGGTGGTGCTTGCGTGATAGGCTGGGTTGGCTGGATTCTGAAACTGCCTTGCTAGGAACCAGCCGTGTTGCTCTGCTAGTTCTTCGGCCNTGCGCACCATGCCNCTGCCACGCTCNGCNGCGGGGGTTAGGATGACCTTGGCNCCTAGGGCGCGCATTACTTTGCGCCGCTCAATTGAGAAGGTCTCCACCATGGTGGCAACGAATGGATGCCCCAGCACGGCACAGACCATTGCCAACGCGATGCCTGTATTTCCAGAAGTGGCCTCAATCACTGTTTGNCCTGGCTGCAGGGCACCACTGTCTCGCGCGTCTTTAATGATCGCGTAAGCGAGACGGTCTTTTACCGAAGCCATCGGATTAAATGACTCCACCTTCACATACATATCAATGCCAGCGGGCGCAATGCGATTCAGTTTAACGACGGGAGTGTTGCCTATGGTCTGTAGAATATTGTCGTATTTCATAAGAGCTCCAAAGAATTAATGCGTAGGTTTAGGCCTTGGTGTGCAGGGCTTGATGTCCCGCTAGGTTTCGCAGATGTGCGAACATTACGGCGGTCACGCCAACGACGGTAAGCACCACTTCTAATTCCCGCCCAAAAACATGGCTCACGGCTACCAGCATCAGCAGCAAACCCAAGCCTCCGAGTAGGAGTGTCAGATTGCTGCGCAAACGCCGATAACCCTGAACAAACGCGACCAGACTAATAGGGATGGCGATACCAAAAAGAATCCAGTGGGTTGTAGTTTCCGTCGCTTCAACCCAGTGGCTCAGCGTTGGTGCGAGTAGCATGGCGAACGGCAGCGCGAGGCAGTGCACTAGGCATAAACCAGACAACCACATAGCGGCTCGATCTAGATAGCGGTTTGGTTGTAATTTGGTTGCTGTCATGAGCTCGGCAGAATTAATGGGCGCTAACGCT
Organism: Gammaproteobacteria bacterium; assembly: GCA_002704325.1. Lineage (GTDB taxonomy): Bacteria > Pseudomonadota > Gammaproteobacteria > Pseudomonadales > Azotimanducaceae > UBA4421. Next base: position 8,491 of record PAFJ01000029.1, read on the forward strand.
AGCCTTTCGCTATGCTCTAGGCAAGGGGTGACCTGTTATAGCGATATAACCGAGGGGAATTTTGTCATTATCTGACCGACAACTTTGGGATGTGCGATACCGGCAAGGGGCCTATGCGCAGCGCCCGTGGGCCAGTGCTTATCTGCAGCAATGCATGCCTGAAATCACTGCAACGCGGACCAGTGAACGCGGACTCGATGTTGCCTGTGGTCGCGGCCGCAACAGTATTTATGCGGGTCAAAACGGTTTCGTTATGGATGCGGTGGATGTATCGGCGGCGGCGCTTGCACATGGATCGCGGCAAGCGTTACGCGCAGGGGTGTCGATCAACTGGCGCTGCCAAAACCTCCTTGGTGCTCACGATATAGACGTTTGGACGCCTAAAGGTNAATACGGTCTTATTGTTATGTTTCGNTTTGTGGCGACGTCGCTGTTACCGACGTTNGTTGGCCGTTTAGCGCAGGGTGGACATTTTTTGATAGAAGAACATCTGCAATGGTCGGGCTCAGAGGTAGTGAATGGACCCAGCAACCCTAATTTCCGGGTAGCGCCCAAAGCGCTAAAAGAGGCACTATTGAATACTCCTGAGTCGTTGGTCGTTGTGGACGAATTCGAAGGACTGGTTGAAGAACCAGACGGTAGCCACGCCGCCCTATCACGATTATGGGTGCGGCGGCAAAGATAGGAACAAGTATGCAAGAGCAAATTCCAACGATAAATTTGACGGACTTTNTGGTCGGCGGTTTGGTGGCTATTGACCAACAGGCATTGGCTGTGGCCTGTGAAGATCATGGCTTCTTTCTGTTAGAGGGGCATGGTTGTGATGCCCTCGTGGCCAAGGTGTTTGCTCAGGCGCAAAGTTTTTTTGCCCAGCCAGCGGGGGTCAAGCGCAGCGTATATAGAAACGAAAGTAATCCGTTAGGATATTACGATCGAGAACTCACAAAGCAGCGCCGAGATCTGAAGGAAGTATTCGACTTTAAAACCGGCGGGCATATTTCGAAAAACCCACTACGGCACAGTCGTTGGCCAGCGCAACCACAGCAATTGCGCCCAGTCCTAACCGACTATTTCAGCTCATTTACCCAGATGTCGGAGCAGGTCATGGCGATGGTGCTGATGGCATTAGGGCTGCCCGAGGGTGCCGCACGCGGTACCGTTGAAGACAACTTTGGTGTCAGTCATACCAGCGCTGCGCGATTAAATTTTTATCCGGCGCAAGACCCGGTCGCCGAGCAGGAGCGGGACGGCTTAACACCGCTGGGTGATATGGCTTTGCACCATCATACAGATCCGGGCGCCATCACCTTGCTCCTGCAAGATGATCAGGGCGGCTTACAGGCGCAGTCGAAACGTCACGGTTGGGTGGATGTTGCGCCTAAGGCGGGAACAATAGTGGTCAATATCGGCGATGTGATGCAGGTATGGAGTAACGATCGCTGCACCGCCGGTTGTCATCGGGTGTTACCGGTTCGATCTGCAGCGGGCCGCTACAGCGTGCCATTTTTCTTCCAACCGAAAGTAGACGCGATGATTACGCCTTGGGTGGACGACCGCGAAACTCCGCGCTACCAAGCGTTTTCATGGCAGCAATACATTCGTGGCAGAGTGACGGATAATTTTGCGGACTATGGCGTGGAAGACATCCAGATCGAGCGTTATCGTTTGGCCTCGTAATACACGCCATTTTCGTCGCCGCTGTTGGGATTAGAAAAAATACTCGGGTTCAGGCGCCAAGCCAATCAGCAGGCCAAGTAATCCTGCCACGACGCTTGCGCAGATTAACGCGCGAATGATTTCTGAAGAGGGTACGCCTTCATTTGGAGCGCAGCGCGTATAACCTGTCACCATGGGTGTAACCAAATTGTGGCTTTTGCGCAGCGCGTACCAAAGCATGATGCATAAATGCATGGACACCGCAGCGATTAGAAAATTGAAATTTAAATGATGGAAGCTGCCGAGCGTATCGGCAAGCGCGCTACTGACAATACTGTTATATGGCCCGCTGAATAAGATATCGTCGGTAATAAAAAGTCCGGATGTGGCTTGGCCAAGCATGAGTAGGATCAGTAAGATCGATGCCCAGCCGCCCACCGCGCTGTGTCCTGGTGCTNTGGGTGCGGTTTTTTTTGGCAATGTGGTGAGGCTTTTGATTAATGCACGAGGCCCGCGGATGAAGTTTCTGAATCGTGCATGATAGGTTCCGACAAAGCCCCATATGAGCCGGAAAGCGACTAAACCGAGGACGCTGTAGCCGCTGTATAAGTGCGCGTCTGCCCACTCAATCCCGGCCTCTGCCGTTACCCAAGAAATAACAAACGCGAGCGCCAAGGCCCAGTGAAAAAGACGCAGAGGTAAGTCCCAGACCAACGTTTGCTGATCTGGGACCGGGCTATTTCTTACGGTATTCCTCATGACAACCTTTGCATGCTGAGCCCATGCCACCGACGGCTTTCAAGAATGCGGCTTGTCCTTCGCTAGATGCCGCGGCTAGGGCTAAAGCCCCCTCAGTGGCGGCNTGTGCTTTGCTGTTGAAGTCGGCCATGTCGTCCCAAATACCGTCCAATCCGTCTGATGCGACACCGCTGGCGCGAGTGTCGAGCGCAAAGACATCTGGAATCATCGGTGAAAGCTGGGCAATTTTATTGGCGTTTGCCCGCGCTAAATCTGCATCGAAAGGCACTTGGCCCCGAGCCATGCCTACGATGGGGCCGAAATAGTGGCCGACCACTTTCAATAGTCCTTGCCGGGTTTCTACAGCTTTCTGTGCCCGCTCATCCGCGTGTGCAGCTGTCGCGCANAAAAAGCTCATCAAAAGCGTCAATAAAGTTGTTAGATAGCGGTAGTTCATAGCGGCTCCCCAATTATTTCGTGTGATGTTAACTCGGTTCTTTAGCAAAAACGACACAACCGGCTGCACCGAACATGCCGCCCACGCCGAGGCACAACGAAATATCTACATTGTCGACTTGAGCCGCGGCGGTGCCTCGAACTTGGCGCACGCTTTCTTGCATTGCGTACATGCCATACATACCCGAGTGCATATAAGACAGGCCGCCGCCGTTGGTGTTCATTGGTAGGCTACCGCCAGGCGCAGTATTTTGTTCCCAAATGAAGTCAGGCGCTTCGCCGCGCTTACAAAATCCCAAATCTTCAAGTCCATAAATAGGCAGATGGGCGAAGGCATCGTAGACCATTAGATGATCCACATCACTGTGCTTGATCTTTGCATCGGCCATGGCTGCGGGCCCGGCGACTGTAAAGGCGCGGGATGAGGTGAGGTCTTGCATTTGACTGATCATAGGCGTTTCAACGCTTTCGCCAGTGCCATTGATATACACCGGCGGTTGGGGGAAATCNTTGGCCCGTTCGGCTCGCGTCAGGATTAATGCGCCACCGCCATCGGTTACCAGACAGCANTCTAAAAGATGAAAGGGATAGGCGATCATTTTGGACGCCAGGACGTCGTCGACTGTGATGGGGTCCTGAAAACTCGCGCGTGGGTTCATGCTTGCCCATTGCCGCTGGACTACTGCAACCATGGCCAACTGCTCGTGACTCATGCCGTAATCTTTCATGTAACGCAGCACAGGCAGCGTAAATAACGTGGGCGGACCCATCGGGCCGAAAGGCATTTCGAATTGACCACTCAAAGACGCAGGCGCGCGCGCAAAGCCCTCTCGGCCGACACCTGAGCGACCACTTTCACCGTGAGTGATCAGTACAGTCGAACACTGGCCGGCAGTCAGTGCTGCTACTGCGTGACGCACATGAAGCATAAAAGAACACCCGCCGACTGCAGTGCCATCGACCCAGGTGGGCGTTATACCTAAATAATGTGCGAGATCTGTCGGGCGGCTGCCGGCTGTGGCGATGCCATCAATATCCTTGGCCGTGATTCCAGCGTCCGCCATGGCGTTCAGTGCGGCGTCGGCGTGTAATTGGATCTGACTTAAGTCCGGGATCTTGCCAAGTTGGGTCGTTTCCGCAGCGCCTACGACAGCGACGCCAGTCATGATGATGCTCCGACGGGCCTAAACAAGGGCAAATAAATGTCCTCACCGGCGTCCTCGAAAGTAACCTCGAGGGGCATATCCAATTGCAAAGCCTCCGGGGTTTGCTCGCAGCCGGTAATGTTGGTCATCATCCTTGGTCCCTCTTCCAGGGCTACTAGCGCGATTGCATAGGGGCCTACAAAAGCTTTGTGCGGTCGGTGACTGATCACATAGCTTTCTAATGAGGCGCGTCCACTGGCTACCATAACCTGCACATCGCGACTGCTGCATTTTGGACAGAATGGACGCGGCGGAAAGTAGACGTGTTGGCAATCATTACACTGCTGCAATCGCAATTCGCCTTCACGGGTGCCGTCCCAAAAATGCTGGGTTTCCGGTGTTGGCATCGGCAGAACGCGAAGTGATTCAGTCATGTTGTGCTCCCTGTATAAACTTTTAGTATGTCGGATGAGGTCCGGATGACCAAGCGCCATTGGCTTGTTATGGTCTAAGGCAGTCCAAAAAGGAGAGATGCAGGCATGCGTGTACATGGTAGCTGCCACTGCGAGCACATCACATTTATCAGCGAGGCTGAGCCAGAGCGTACTGTGGTCTGCCATTGCCGAGATTGCCAAATCATGTCGGGAAGTCCATACCGCAGTATCGTGCCCTCTGATGAGCGAGCATTTGAGCTACTCAGCGGCGAACTGACGATTTATCACAAGGTCGGTGACAGCGGTAATGCACGGGAGCTGGCATTTTGTAACCGCTGTGGATCCCATATTTACGCGACCTCAAAGGCGGGCTCCGACGGGGGCGCGGTTCGCTCTTTCGGTTTGCGCACTGGGGTGCTCGCAGAGGCCGCTGAATTTGCACCAATGTTTCAGGTTTGGTGTGATTCGCGCCTGCCTTGGGTTAGCGAATTTAATGCGCTCCCCGGCAAGCCACGACAATAAACAATGACGGTTCTATACAGCTTTCGACGGTGCCCTTACGCCATGCGTGCCCGCATGGCGCTGGCATGGAGTGGCGTAAATGTTGAGTTGCGCGAGGTGCGCCTGCGCGATAAACCAGCGTCAATGCTCGCTGTATCGCCAAAAGCGACAGTGCCGGTTTTGGTCTCCGATAAAGGGGATGTGCTGGATGAAAGCCTAGACATTATGTTGTGGGCATTACTTCGTCATGCGCCATATACCTGTGCCTTGGGGGGCGGCGTTGTCGATCAGCGCGCACTGGTCGAACAGTTTGATGAGCGGTTCAAACCGTTATTAGATCAATACAAATACCATCGTGCAGGAAGTGACCAACCGGCCAGTTATTACCGAGACCAATGCGCTGCATGGCTCCAGCGGTTGGATGTCATGCTCAGCCAGCGGGTGTATTTATTAGGATCGGAGCCGCAGTTACTCGACATGGCATTGTTACCGTTTATTCGCCAGTTTGCGCATGTCGATCGAGATTGGTTTGCCAGCACGCCCTATGAAAATTTACAGCGCTGGCTCACCGCGTGGCTAGAACACGAATTGTTCACGTCTATGATGAGCAAATATGCACCGTGGCAAGAGGGTACCGAGGGGGTCACCTGGTCACCACAACTGTCCTGCCGGACTAATTGAGGGAGAGGAATATGCAACAATGGATTATCGGAATCGTTAGCTCCGCAGCCGTACTGCTTTTGGCTTGGGGGGTTTCCATTGCCGGCGCTGATCAAGGCAAACAATACGCCGACCTCGCAGTATTTGTCTGGTGTGGAATCTTTGCTTTTGGCGTGCAATGGCTGCTGTTTATTCATGCATGGTTTGCGCATACAGAAAAATTCTTCGACTTAGCGGGTAGTCTGACTTATGTGACGGTATTCATCGCTGCTTTAGTTCTCAGTTCGGCCTACGACCCTCGTTCACTGATTCTCGCTGCGGTGATCATTATCTGGGCGTTGCGCCTTGGTCCATTCCTTTATTTCCGCATTAAAAATGCGGGTGGGGACCGGCGTTTTCATTCCATTCGCAATTCTTTTCCCACCTTTTTTATGACCTGGACGCTGCAGGGGTCATGGGTCTATCTCACCAGTTGTGCAGCNCTTGCCGCGGTGACCTCATCGCTCACCGTAGGTTTGGATGCGCTGTTTTTCGTCGGTCTTGGCATTTGGGGATTTGGGTTTGGGGTTGAGGTCATCGCTGATCGACAGAAGAGCGCGTTCCGCGCCAACCCGGAAAACGCTCATCGTTTCATTCAAACGGGGCTTTGGGCGTGGTCGCGGCACCCCAATTATTTCGGCGAAATTGTGTTATGGGCCGGTGTTGCGGTAATGGCATATCCAGCTCTGGTAGGTTGGCAAATATTGACCTTATTCGCACCGTTATGGGTACTGCTGCAAATGACGGCGATTAGTGGCACGCGCATGCTTGAGGCCCGGGCAAATAAAGCTTGGGGTCACGAGCCTGATTATCAGGCGTACAAAAAGACTACGCCGATGTTGATGTTGTGGCCGCCGCGTAAGCCCTCACTCTAAAACTATAGGTCCAGTGTCCAACCTACATCTGGCTTAAATGCGAGGGTGGCCACGTGAACATATAACGGTTAAGGGGTGTGTCCTCGACATTCCAGCAGGCTTCGTAGAAGCCCGCAACCGCGAGCCCTGCGGCGAGTTGGCCGCCAATTTGATCATCGAAACTATGACGAAACTCCAAAGCATGTTGTTCAGCCGTTCGTTTATCCAGGGTGGTTGGATCAACATGGGCAATATCGGTGTGGGGCAACCGAAACTTCACCTCGAAGGGGTCGCCTTCTTCGATGTCCCAATGGTCGAACAGAAAAAAGTCCGGGTTCATAAAACCGCTCATGAGACGACCGCTAGGGCGCAACTCGCCGGTGCATTCTTGCCAAACGATTTTAATGTCTGGCGCGACTAGGTTGGATACCGGATGTACGATCAGATCAAAGCTCGCATCTTCGAATGCGGATTAATCTGCCGTATCCCCTTGTAGGCAACGTATGGATAAGTCGTTACGGGCGGCCACTTTGGCGTCTTTACGGAGCTGTTTGGAAGATTGATCGAAGCTGGTTACCACAGCGCCAGCGGCGGCGAGAATAGGCGCCTGCTGGCTACCGCTGGATGCTAAACAAAGGAGTTCTGTATCTCCTAGATCGCCGAACCAAGATTTCGGGACCACCTTTGTTGGTGTCAAAATGATCTGCCACTCGCCGTTGCGCGCGGCGTCGATGGCCGCCGAAGTGACGGGTTGTACCCAAGGGTTTGCCCCTGCTGCAGACTGTTGGTCCCAACTGCGTTATTTGTGGCGATTAATATCGATCATCGGTGTTTTGGCTTAGGGTCGACAACTTTCGCGTGACGCTCGACGGAAGGTGCCGCCATAAGACGTTGTTGTTGCTCCGTGGCATTCGGGTAGGCACTTAGATCGTAACCTTGTTTTGCCCAACTTGAGTGAGGCGGGCTGTATTTAAACAGCAGAACGCGACGCTCGTGGTCGCCCTGCCAGGCGCGGGTGCCGTGCATGAGGGCTTCGGTAAATAAAATGACGTCGCCTGCTTTTACTGCGGGCTGGCGTACGTACTCTGGCATCGCCTCCTGAGACTGAGCGTCTGTGGGCAACAGATTTATGAAATTTGTTTTATGACTGCCCGGTATGCATACGAACCCGCCGTCTCCAGGCGCGGCGTCCGTTAGTGCCCAAGTTGCAACCATCAAACCGTTGCGTATGACGCCGTCGTTGTAGTGATACCAGTGGTCGCTTTCNTAGCGCATCGGACCGCCGTGAATAGCGTGTGAGGCCGCGCCTTTTTGCATGTAGATGGCGTAGTCATGATCTAGTCGTACTCTGGGCCCGATTAATTCAATCAGATAAGGCAGCACCNTTGGGTGGTCCATCAGATTACGAAACTCCTCACCCCATTGGCTTACTTGACTTGTACGGCGAAAGTCTCCGTCTTGGGGTTGTCGTGGCCAGGCGTTGTCGCTGAGTTTCGACAGTTGTGTGCATTCAAAGGGCGACAGCGCGCCGGGAATAACCAAATAGCCTTCCAGATCAAAGCGGAATTTTTCTTCGTCGCTGAGCATGAGACAACTGTAACTGCAAGAGCGCTAAACACTATAGCAGCGGGGCAGAGTTTGCTAAGTTTTAGTCACCAAAGTGAAGTGCTAATAGCGAGCAAGGTGGAGGCTCATGGACAGATTACTTGATCGAGACTGGAAGCAGCCGATGCGATACCCAGACCCAGCTATTGAAATACTGGACGATCGGTTTGCCAGTTGTTTGGCTGGGAATGCGGCGCTCGAGCGTTTGTGGGTTGGCGGCCGTTGGAATGAGGGCCCGGTTTGGTTTGGTGACAGCAATATCCTGCTCTGGAGCGATATACCCAATAATCGGATGTTGTGTTGGCAGGCTGGCACTGGCGCGGTGGCGGAATTCAGAAATCCTGCGAATTACTCGAACGGCAATACACGCGATCGTCAGGGTCGATTGGTTACCTGCGAACATGGTACAAGACGGGTTACTCGCACCGAACATGATGGGACTCTCACCGTGTTACTGGATCGATACGAGGGTAAGCGATTGAACGCACCTAATGATGTGGTGGTGCATCCGGATGGNGGCATCTGGTTCACCGACCCGGGCTACGGCACGTTAGGCCATTATGAGGGCCACAAAGGAGAGTTAGAACTGCCCACCCGGGTATATCGTATTGACCCTCTCACGGGCGACGCGGAAGTAGTGGTCGAGACTCTGGAAAAACCCAACGGCTTAGCGTTTTCGCCGGACTGCTCCACGCTATACGTCAGCGATACCGGTGCTTCGCATAAGGCCGGGCATCCGCGGCAAATTCATCAATTCAGTGTGCAAAATGACTTAACGCTAGGCCCTGGATCCGTCTTTTGTGATCTGGGAGACGCTATGCCCGACGGCTTTCGGGTGGATATGTNGGGTAATGTTTGGAGCAGTGCTGGATGGGCGGGTCCCGGACAGGACGGGGTACAAATCTTTGCGCCCGATGGCGACAAAATCGGCGCCATACATTTACCAGAGGGTGTATCGAACCTGTGCTTCGGTGGCCTTAAGCGTAACCGTTTATTTATGACCGCCGGGCAGTCGATCTACAGCCTCTATGTTGAGGCGCAGGGTACGCCNTACGCTTGACGACCAATATAGNGGGGGTATCCCGAGTGTCTGGCCGTTGGCGAGCCGGTTGAGGACGAGCCGGTGCAGTTGGCAGATAAGGGATATTTTGCGACGGAATTTCGAGCCGCGCGTATAACCCCTGATTTGGCCATAAAGAGTTAGACGCAGTGTTTAGGACGCAAAAATTCATGCTCGCTGGGTGGTTTTTGGTACTCACCGACTGCGGCGGCGGTTCCTCCGGCGGCGCAACAATCGCGGCGTAAGACTGTAGGCCCTAGATTTTTCGAGAGGTAGCCAGCGAGTGCCCGTTGCAGCTTTGTTCGTCAGTCGACGATCGCAACACAGCGTGTCCAGCCAGCGGATGCCGCCGTGATCTTGACCGGAAAACACGCCACCGTAAAACCGTGATCGGGCAGCGCTTCAAGGTTGTGCAGCTTCTCCATTTGCCAATAAGGAATTTCGCGCCCGGCTTTATGGCCCTCCCAGATCATTGCGGGGTCGGGATTTTCGGCCCAACGTTTAGCCGTATGATTAAACGGTGCATCCCACGACCAGCCGTCGGTGCCGACGACTCGTACGCCACGCTCGGTGAGATACATAGTCGCCTCCCGGCCCATACCGCAGCCAGCGTCAACGTAGCCGGGCTGGCCGAAGACAGCACCTGCACGAGTATTGACCAAGACGATGTCTAGTGGCTGCAGTTCGTGACCAATGCGTTGCAGTTCTGCCTCAATCTCGGCTGCACCGATGAGATAGCCATCTTCGTAGTGACGAAAGTCGAGCTTTACGCCGGGCTTAAAGCAATATTCTAATGGGGTTTCGTCAATGCTCGGAGCCCGGGTCTTTCCGTAGTCAGTAGTGGAATGGAAATGCCAGGGCGCATCCATATGGGTGCCGTTGTGCGTCGACAGGGTAATGGTTTCCACTGCCCAGCCCTCGCCATCAGGCAAGTCGCTNGCCTTTAGTCCGGGAAAAAAATGCGCTAGCCCGTTGGCGGTTTCCGCGTGGTTTTGGTATTTCACCTTGGGGCTTCCACCCGGATGGTCCGAATGTTCGTTGTTGTCGATAGCGACGGATAGGTCGATGAACCGTGACATAACTCCCCCTTTATTGCGCGTTATCTCGCTTGCTAGCGCTGCCAAAGTGCCGGCAAGAAAAACTCTTCAACCAGTAATCGTTGTTGATGTTTCTGATGACACCACAAAACTGCGCGACCCGGTAGGTCTGTGGGTGCTTGCAAATGTATCGTCCGGGTCGCGCGCTGCCATAAAGGATCTGTGAATAGCAGCTCTGCCAACGGGCGTTCGCCTAGACCCTGCATCAGTGCAACAACAGGACTGTTGGTCGCGGTGAGGGATCGTGCGATGAGACGTGGGGTGCCTGCTACGGACAATTCAATGTGCCGGATATAAACATCGCCCATTGCTTTTAGTTGGTGCTGCTCCCAGGTGTTAATGGCACCTATTCCTTCTTTGAGCAATCTGACACGGGCTTGCCCGCCACAATGGTGAGCCACAGCGGCGGTCATCGATTCGGTGAGTTCGGACCAAGGGCGCAGACGCGAGCAAGTTTCTCCAGTTGTGGGTTGGGCCATAGCCATGAGTCCGGCAAAGTCATGCGTTGAGTTGGGGCAGGTGCTCATTCCTGTCCAAGAGCACGCAACGCCACGCGGCGAAAGTCGATCGGATGGGATTCGCTTTGCAGAGCAATGAAACCTTGGTNCAGGGCGAGGGCTGGGTTTGCCCTTACATGTGTGGCGTCGGCCGAGAGCTGCGGGCTGTGATACGACATCACGACATGGTCATTGATGCGGTGCTCTATTTTACCGTTGCCCTCAACAACGATGTGCATTTGAACCCATTGATCGCCGTCAAAGGTAGCGCTAGAGGAATAGGTGCAATGTGGCTTTGCCATCATGTCCCCCAACATGATTTCGGTGCCGGGCGAGCAGACGCTGCCCGTGGGCCGGCGTTTGTTATCGCCAAGGCCGCCCAGAAACTGTGCCTCTATGGAGTCCGGAAAATCTTGGTTTAACGCCATAGTTGCTGGGTCCTGAGCATGCAACATCACCCCGCTATTGCGTCTAGCCCATGCGGGTCCACCCTCAAGTTGGCTGCCGACAAAGCGATATTCGACGAGTAGCTCGTAGCGACTGAAGGGTTGCTGAAAAAATAGATGGCCGAACTGATTAGCAAATTGCTNNTAGCGGTCATAACGTACTTTTANNANCCCGTTTTCGACNCNAAAGGTNTGATACTTGTCTTCACCAGCAGCTTGGCCGGCAATTTTAACAGTCCAGTCGTTTAGGTCTTTGCCATTGAATAGTTCCTGCCATGGCTGTGCAGCGTGCCCGCCGTNNGCAAAGGCAAGCGTTGCAGCCCAAATCGTGAGGTAAGTGCCGAGCATTGTCTGCAAGAAAATCGTCGCGGTGCGCATATCCGCCTCTAGTTCGATTCGTTAGACANGGGGGTCGCTATCACCGCACCATCGCTGAGTAAGCTTTCGATTTCGACGTCGGTCATGCCTAATTCGCCAAGAATCTGTCGCGAGTGCTCTCCTTGAGCCGGCGCGCGCACTGGCCCAACTTTAGGTAAATGTGCCACGTTAATCGGGTGATTAATGATCAGTGGTACATCGATACTCTCATCCTCAGGTATCGTCGCCATGTCGTTTTCAAGAACCTGAGCATCAGAGGAGAGTTCCTCAATAACTCCCATACGATTGATCGGCAGACTAAAATCTGCAAAGACGGTCAGCCACTCGTCCGATGTTTTAGAACTGATTCGGCTCTGTAATTCGTCGCCCAAAGCTTGCCGATGAGTCCACATATTCTCCAGATTTCCGAAACGGGGATCTGCGAGCAAATCCATGGCGTCCAACGCCGCGAAGAGCAATGACAACATTTCCTCATTGCGGATCATGTTAAATTGCAGCCAACGTCCGTCGCTGGCTTGGTATGGACGCAGCATTGCTGGATCAACCAGATTGTCGTCGCGATATTCTGCTATATCGCCGCCGGCCAAAGCGCCTTGGGCTACCCCGGCAGCGGACCACAACCCATTGGCTAGCAGCGATGTGTGTACCAAGCCGCCCTCCCCTGTCCGTTCGCGGTGCAATAGCGCGGTGACGATGGACGCGTATAGCGCAACCCCTGTTGGATGGTCGCCCATTCCAGGAAGCCCTTGAGTGGGTGGCGTGCCGGGCGCGCGCATCAGATCCATCAGTCCGCTGCGAGCCCAATACGCCACTTGATCAAAGCCCTTACGTTCGCGTTCGGGCCCTAACTCGCCGTAGGCCGTAAGCGAGGCATAGATCATGGATTTGTTTAGCGGCGCTAAATCAGCGTAATTCAGTCCAAGACTGTCTCTGACGTTAGCGGGATGATTGGTAATAAAGACATCACATTCGGCCACTAAGCTCTTTAATACGGCCATGCCTTCAGGATGCTTCAGATCTAAACATAGCCCGCGTTTATTGCGGCCGTCGAGCTGCCAAAACCAATCGTTCCCGGCTTCGGGTGTCGTCGCAACATGGGACAGCATCCTTAGCATATCGCCCTCGCCGGGCTGCTCAATTTTTATGACGTCGGCACCAAAGTCGCCAAGTATCATGGCGGCCGTAGGTGCGGCGATGACTGTAGCGCAGTCGATGACCTTAAGTCCGTTGAAAATGTGTGTCATGAGTTGGAGGATAACGTAACAAAGTTTCACTTGGGTAATGGGTTTTGCGTGCTGGTGCTGGCAGCGAGCGCGCCAGTGCGGAAATTTATGCTGTTATGCTGCAGCCATGAAGACTGCTATCGCCACATCCTTGGAATACCTAGCGCAAATGCTTGGCGATCCCCATGCTCAAATATATGAGCGATTGTATCGACAGCATCCAGAGGTTCAGGCGCTGTTTGTTCTTGATACCGATGGCAGCGTGCGTGGCGCGATGTTGCAGACCACCTTAGAGACCATTTTCGATTACGCAGCAAAGGGTCGTTTGGACTCTCTGAGTTTGGGCGCGTGGCGTTCTCATCACCTTGCCTACGACGTAAATCCGGAATTATTTACGCGTTTTTTCTTCATTATCCGAGATTGTGCAAAGGCTGAGTTGGGCAGTGCTTGGACCGCAGATATGGAATCTGCTTGGATTGATCTGCTCCTTCAGGTTAGAGCATCTGAGACCGAATAAATTANGGTCATANACGGACAAAAGTCGCCTTGTAAAATAAAAGGAAATGCAGNCGCCGCNGATTAGAGNGGTTGGGGCNTTCGGTGGTTTGTTCCTTTCGGGGCNGGATTTTGTTTGCNTTAAGTTTGCTGGTTGCGNTGAACACCCACGCATCTGCTCNGCTGGACGCTCNGGTCGCAGTATTCACGGGTACGCTTTCGGGTATTCCTTGGCTGATGGCTTAAAGCAATTTTTTCATATTCCCGACGCTAAAGCGCCCATGGGTGAGCTGCGCTNGCGGCCGCCTCAGCCTGCGGAGCCGTAGGCGGGGGTGNGAGATGCCAGCAAGACTGGACCAGCATGCATGCAAGTGCCCGCCCAAGAAGGTGGATTTTTTGGCGAGTCGCTTGATCAGGGTATGGATGAGGATTGTTTGCATCTGAACATTCGGANCNGGGCCGAAACGCCCAATGAAAAATTACCATNGNTGGTTTGGATACACGGCGGCGCCTTGGTAACTGGGGAGGGTGCCGCTTATTCGGGTNTTGAGTTGACTAANCAAGGCATAGTTCTTGTCACCATCNATTNTCGGCTCGGATTGTTCGGCTACCTTGCTCACNAAGNATTGAGTGTGGAACATCCGCAAGGAGTGTCCGGTAATCAGGGCGTGCGCGATCAAATTCAGGCGCTTGCGAGGGGTCGCGACAACATCAGCNCGTTTGGCGGCGATCCCGNTANCGTCACGATATTTGGTNAGTCTGCGGGTTCTTGNAGCGTTTNCTTATTACCGGCATGCCCGATGGCAAAGGGCTATTTTACCAAGCAATAGGCCCGAGCCGGGCCNCTNTTTAGGCCGCTTTGGTTTCGTGATGAAGCCTAAATATTTGCACCAGCGACAGAAACTGTTGGCGCGCAAGTAGCGGTATCGATAGCAGGTAAGAACGGCGATGCTTCGATTGCGGCGTTGCGAAAAATCCCTGCAGAGCAGNTTATTGCGGCCGTCCAAGCCGACCCATCGCTGAACAATTTTGAAGCGATGCGAATAGTCGATGGCGCAGTGATTCCGCAAGAGTTGGAGCAGATTTTTGCCAATGGTGAAAAGGCCGATGTTCCGGTCTTGATCGTTTAAATGCGGACGAGTCGACAGCCTTTATGCCCTATTTCGAGCCGCTGTACGGTAAGGTTGAAGAGGGATTGCAAGATTATTTAGCGGTGCAGCTTCCAGAGGTTGAGGGGCAAGTAGCGGCGGCCTAGTTGGCCTTCACAAAAATATTAGCGTGGGGTGTGTAAGCTAGGCGGATGCAGTTGCGCGAACATAATATTATCCAGTTGGAACAGGACATCTTTGATGTACTCATTATTGGAGGTGGAATAAACGGTGCGGTTTCCGCCGCCTCGCTAGCAGCAAAAGGTGCTCGTGTCGCGCTCATAGACCGTGGCGACTTTGCCGCCGAGTCCAGCTCGCATTCGTCGAACCTTGCTTGGGGCGGCATCAAATACATGGAGAGCTTCGAGTTCCTGTTGGTTAATAAGCTTTGNAAGAGCCGCAATATCCTAGCCGAAGCCTACCCATCCACGGTTCAAGANATCCGGTTCTTAACCACCATTAACAAGGGCTTTCGCTTCCCAGCGTTTTTGGTGTTCTTAGGTGCGCTGTTGTACTGGTTCATCGGCCGCTGCAGCACGCGCCCGCCCAGATACATGAGCCGCAAACGTATTAAAGCGTTAGAGCAACGTATCGATGTAACCGATGCAGCAGCAGGCCTTGAGTATTCCGATTGTTACCTCTACGACAATGACGCGAGGTTTGTCTTTAACTTTATACGCAGCGCCATGAACTACGGTGCGATCGCTGCAAATTATGTGGAATTGACCGAAGCTCGACGGCAGCAGGGCGTATGGGAAGTGACAGCAAAAGACGAGATCAGNGGCTGCCCGGTGACAATCCGCGCGAGGTCAGTAGTTAATGCAACCGGCGCTTATGCAGATCGGCTCAATGGGTTATTGCAACAACCCACGGAATACCACCATGTCTTTTCCAAAGGCGTCCATTTGATTGTCGACAAATTAGTGAGCAGTAAGCGAATTCTCGCGTTCTTTGCCAGTGACGGGCGATTGTTTTTTGTTATTCCCATGGGCGCGAAAACCTGTATCGGCACCACAGATACGCGCGTTGATACGCCCCATGCCGACATAACCGCGGAGGATCGGCGCTTTGTCTTGGACAATATCAATGCACTAATGGATCTACCNCAACCCCTCACTGAGGCCGATATCATCGCCGAGCGCTGTGGGGTTCGGCCATTGGCGGTACAAGGCGACGGNGGTGAAGCGGATTGGCTTGCGTTATCACGTAAGCATGCAATCGAAGTTAATACTGCAGACAATTGCCTGAGCATATTCGGCGGCAAACTTACGGATTGTTTAAATGTTGGCGAGGAGGTGGCAGTCGCTCTCGAGCAGTGCGGTATTGCCCTGCCCCATGCGCAGCAGCGCTGGTATGGNGANCCCCCTGATGCTGTGCGCGACGAATTCTTCCATCGGGCAGAGCTCATGCAGCTCGACGCTATGACAGACGNGCGTGCATCGGAGCCGCTATCNTGCCGCCTGTGGCGGCGTTATGGCCTCAATGCCATAGAGCTATTGGATCAGATCCGTCAGGATCCGCGCCAGGCGGAAATTCTTATTAANCACTCTGAATACGTGCGCTGTGAATTGCACTATGCGGCAGGAAAAGAAATGGTGACCAAGCTTGAAGATTTTTTGCGCCGGCGCTCGAAAATTTCCCAAGTTGTGCGGCGCGAGACCATCGAGAATTCGCCCGGGCTGCTCGAGGCGTGTCAGATTTTATTTGGAGACCAAGCAGAGCAAAAGCTAAGAGAGTGGATTAATGTATAACGCTACTGGGGTTAGCCAATGGCATTGCGGGGGCGCGGTTCATCGTTTAGCTTGGCGAATCTCAATTTGAAGCGATATCCCTCGGCTCCTTCGGATCGCCGCAGCTATGGCGTATCGATGGTTGATCGCCACGTAATTGATTATTTCGATGTCGATATACTGGAGCCCATTGCGCATCAACCCGCGCCTGATCAGCTTGCGCGGCTCGAATTTCTCAAAAAAATTACGGGCAGTAACATCGAAAAAGATCCGTGATTAACGGCCCTCATCACATGCCCCCTGATTTTGGCGTAACCCTTAAGTGCTGCCGTTTTGACGCTGATGTTCTGCCGCCGTCATCCGGCGTGCGGCGAAATTAGCCACTGCATCTGCAGCGGGCCTATCCGTCTAAGTGAATAGCCCGCCACCCAAAGCGTCAAAATTTACGCGGAATCTATTAGCTAAGGGTTTTTACCAAAGTCAGCAACACCGCGGTAGCGCTTATAGAACTGCCAATCATAATGGCGCGGTCGTTCCATGCGATGCCTACGAAAACCCAGCCCGCGGCACTTGCTGCATATGCGATTTGTCCTGATAGAGAGAACCCAGCAGACATGAGAAAAATGCCACTGACCGAAAGAATGGTTGCGATCCATTTGACGTACCAGTCGATGGTGCCAGTAGGTGTTGTTGGTTTCAGATCGTCATTTTCCGCCTGCAGCTCGCGTAAATCTTGCTGCAGTCGCCGTTTCTCCGCTGCCAGCTCGGTGGCTAATTTGCTCGCCCGACTCACCGGAGCGCCATGATCTGAGCTTAGATCTAAGTTTTGGTTAATCAGAGCGATGGTTTGCTGATCAGGGGTGAGTGTCTCCATAGTCATCTCCAACGGTTTCGATAACGATCCTTAATGCGGGTCGGCTCTGTGGGCTAAAGGGGCGCGGATTCTCTACCTTTTTCCGTGCATGTCAATTCGAAATTAATGAGAAAAAAACGCAACAAAAACAGTTGGTTAAGATAAAGTTTCGCGAACCCGCTAATATAACCCGTTAGAATTAAGGCGGGATCCACGGAAGTGTTTCAAGTCTGCTAGGTGAGCTTGTGGTGAGACGCTTACGCGGTTTGGGTCTCGGAAAGCCACTCATGAAAAGGGGGAGGCTGGTGCGGTTTTGTATGCTGGAGTATTGATTGGTGCGGTGTCGGACGCTCAAGATGGTTCGGGGAGGGAGAGGCGACTCTCACGTCCGACACCGCACTCTACAATATGCTTTTTTTGTGCCAACTTTTAACGTTGGCCTCAAAAGCCTGCTG
>PAFJ01000030.1 GCA_002704325.1 Gammaproteobacteria bacterium
ATTTTGTTGTGCAATCTAATATCAAGCGGAGGTTGGCGCGTGGCTGAAGAAATGCGGAAGGGTCTAAACAAAGACGGATTGACCAATACTTTTCTTATTGCGGTTTTTCTATGCTTGATCTGTTCAATTTTAGTGTCCGGGCTAGCTGTGTCATTAAAGCCAATGCAGCTTCTGAACAAGGAGCTAGACCAGAAGAAAAATATTCTTCGTGCTGCGGGGATGTTGGAAGCTGGAAGCGACGTCGGTGTCGATGGTCGAACAGTTGAGCAGATGTTTGCTGACTTCAATGTTCGTGCGGTGAATCTAGACAGCGGCGAATATACTGACTTTGCGGTAGGTTATGATCCGATTCGTGCAGCAGCAGACAGTACGGTGTCTATTGGGTTAAGTGAAGATGACGATATTGCTACCATCGGTCGTCGTGAGAACGTATCGCTGGTGTTTATCAAAACTAACGAAACAGGCATCGATAAAGTGGTCATTCCAGTCCGTGGCTTTGGGCTATGGGGCACTCTTTATGGCTACTTGGCTTTAGAAAACGATCTGAGCACTATTGCCGGCCTAGGCTTCTATCAACACAAAGAAACGCCGGGGCTGGGTGGGGAGGTTGATAATCCTAAGTGGAAGCAAGGATGGCAGGGAGTTCAGTTGTACGATGATGGAGGACAACCTGCGGTAGATCTTGTGAAGCTGCGTTCGCCGGCCAACTCGGACGCGTCGCGTTATGAAGTGGATGCGCTGTCAGGTGCGACCTTCACTACCCGCGGGGTGAAAAATCTTGTGAATTTTTGGGCAGGCGATTTAGGTTTTGGGCCGTTTTTACAGAAGTTAAAGACACAGCAAATGCAGGCAAGCGTTGGGGAGCAGCACTGATGGCGACGCAAAAAGAAGTACTAATCGACCCGATTTTTAACAACAATCCGATCGCGTTGCAGGTACTGGGTATTTGTTCTGCCTTGGCGGTAACCATCAACATGGCCACTACCTTGGTAATGTGTCTGGCGGTAATTTTCGTGACGACCATGTCAAATCTCTCGGTATCACTCTTGCGTAACAGAATTCCGACCAATATCCGCATTATCGTGCAGATGACGATTATTGCTTCATTAGTAATCGTCGTTGACGAGGTGCTCAAGGCGGTTGCTTATGACATTTCGAAAAGCCTGTCGGTATTTGTCGGGCTCATCATTACTAACTGTATTGGTCAATCCGTCTTTGTTTAGACCCTTCCGCATTTCTTCAGCCACGCGCCAACCTCCGCTTGATATTAGATTGCACAACAAAATGGTCCATCAACGGTGCGAACAAATTGCCGAACAATATGGCCAGCATCATGCCCTCGGGGAACGCTGGATTTACCACTCGGATCAATACACACATAAAGCCAATTAACATGCCATAGTACCAACGACCGGTATTAGTCATAGCAGCTGAAACGGGATCGGTGGCCATGAAAATCGCCCCAAACGCAAAACCACCCAGCACTAGGTGCCAGTAGAACGGCATATCAAACATCGGATTAGACGAGGGGATCATATTGAATGCAGATGCCGTAAGCGCCATCCCCAAAAACACACCGGCCATTACTCGCCAAGACGCTATGCGGGTGGCACACAGAAGAACACCAGCAATGAGGATTGCCAAAGTCGATGTCTCTCCAAGTGATCCGGGCATAGTGCCAAGAAATGCTTGCGTCCAATCCACGCCATAGGGTTCGCCAATAGCGGCATTACCGAGTGGCGTAGCCTTTGTGTATCCATCAACAGCGACCCACACTCGGTCGCCAGACATCTGCGCGGGGTAGGCGAAATATAAAAATGCTCGGCCTGTTAGGGCCGGATTGAGGAAATTTTTGCCTGTGCCGCCGAAAACCTCTTTCGCTACAACGACTCCAAATACAACCCCTACAGCGGCCATCCACAGAGGAATCGACGGCGGCAAGGTCAACGTAAATAGGATCGAGGTAACAAAATATCCCTCATTAATCTCATGGCCTCGCTTGGAGGCAAACCACAGCTCGGCAAGTATCCCAGCGACGAACACAACGAGATATAACGGGATAAAATACGCTAAGCCATGAACCAAACAGTCCCAAACACTTGTGGGGTCGTAACTGACNAAGCCATTAATAAGCAGACCGCGCCAACTGTCNAAGCTGGTTTGNCCCATGCTCTGCATGGCTTCATTGGCATTGAACCCAACAAAGTAGCTGCCAACGAAAACCGGGATAAACGCGCAAAGCCAAACGGTCGTCATGATCCGCTTTAAGTTCAAGTTATCCCGGATATGAGCTCCGCCTNCCGTNGTTTTCCCCGGTGTGTAAAACAGAGTATCTATGGCTTCGTAAAGAGGATACATAGACTGCAATTTTCCGCCTTTCTCGAACTGCGGAGCCAGATCGTCCAATATCGATCGCAAACCCATAAGCTTTAACCTTCCTTTTCAATCTGCGTGAGCACATCACGCAACACTGGACCAAATTCGTATTTGCCTGGACACGCATAAGTGCACAGCGCAATATCGTCCTCGTCTAACTCTAGACACCCGAGCTCTATAGCTTTCTCAAGATCTCCAACCAACAAGCTGCGCATCAGTTGCGTGGCCAGGATATCCAACGGCATCACCGCGTCATAGGTNCCGATCGGCACCATCCCACGGGGGCTTCCGTTGGTGTTCGTTGTAAATTCCACGGCTTTTTCCCCAACCCACTTGGATAAATATGCTGGAAATACCGAGTGCATTTTTGACCCAGGCATAACCCACCCAAGCAGCTTGCGTTCCCGATCTTCGCGCAATATCGATACCTGCACATGATATCGGCCGAGATAGCAAAGCCCTTCATTAGCACCGCGCCCCGACAGTACGGACCCCGATATGATTCGCTGCTCGCCTTCTACTAGTTCGCCCGCAGTA
Source organism: Gammaproteobacteria bacterium (assembly GCA_002704325.1). Classification (GTDB taxonomy): domain Bacteria; phylum Pseudomonadota; class Gammaproteobacteria; order Pseudomonadales; family Azotimanducaceae; genus UBA4421. The sequence goes on from PAFJ01000030.1 coordinate 2,914, forward strand.
AGCTCGGTCAGGTTAGCCCCTAGAATAGTCTTTACCAGTCGCGGATTGCTCGCACCTGGGCCGCCGATGGCCACTGTGCGCTCAACATCCAATTGTCCGGATAGAAACAGATAGCCAAAAGCCAGCACATCTTGGTAACCGATGTACCAGACCGTTTTGTTTGGACTCACAGGGTCAATAAAATGAATGTGTGTACCAGGCAAGCCTGCTGGGTGCACGCCACCAAAAATATGGCTTTGGACTTTTTCAGCCTGTGCATAGTCACCCATGTCGGCGCCCGCACTTTGGCATACGTGCACCGCGCCGTCCGTAAGGGTCGACAATACGGCCAAGCCGGCAATGAAGTCTTTTATACGCGGCGCGATAACGATCTGCGGATCAGCTGCGAGAGGATTGGTGTCCATGGCTGTAACAAAGATCGAGTGCGGTGCCGTCTCTGGACTTGGGACCCGCGAGAACGGCCGTGTGCGCAGCGCTGGCCAGCTGCCACTTTGCAGCAGCTGCTGTATCACTACTTCTCTGTCTAAGTCCTGGATCTGTTCAGCAGCATGACTGGCAAACGAGATCGAATCCCCTTCGGCGGCTATATCGATAATCACTCCGCGCAACGCTCGCTTCGCTCCGCGATTTATTTCAGCTACCGTTCCGGCAGCTGGCGCTGTGTAGACAACCCCCGGCGTTTTCTTGTCGCTGAAAAGNATTTGGCCCTTGGCGACGACATCACCTTCTTTGACCTCCATGGTCGGCTTCATGCCCGGATAGTCTGGCCCCAATACCGCCGCGCTGCGCGCCGCGTTACCCTCTTCAATAGCTTGGCGTGGCGCGCCGCTGATTGGCAGGTCCAGCCCTTTCTTAATGTTGATCATGAATACCCGTCTGTACCCCAAGCGTTGCCTTAGAGTTCCATTGTTGTTGACTTGAGCCGTTATGTTCCGCTGCCGCCTCACCAGCCGCAANCCTAAGCCTTTGCGTTTTGGGCGTTANTGCAGTGTTCTACTCTTGCCAGATNAGGCCGCATCGCTGCAACGGTGTTGATCGTAACCGCTTCGCAAATACTTCTTCGGCCAATCAGTGGCTACTAGGTAAGAACTTGCGAATTATAGAGGGGTAACTATAGGTTGCCAATGTTCTTGGGGAAGAGATTAAAAAAAACTCTGCGCCGAGATCCGGCCAAAGCTGAGACTTGGAATGCGCTATACCGCGTTGGAAGCCTCGGGATGCAGGATCGGCTTAGCCCGGCCCGGTTCAGCAACAGTGAAGCCAACACAATCCCATGCATCATCGCAACGCATTACGGCTCGCGCGAGCTTGTTATTCAACGCATGGCCCGACATATAACCCACGAACTCTCCGAGGATGGGTCGTCCCAATAAATATAAGTCACCTATGACATCCAGCAACTTATGCTTTACAAATTCATCCTCATAACGCAGCCCGCCATCATTGAGCACACCGCTGTCATCGATGCCCACAGCGTTGTCGAGACTGGAACCTAAACATTTGTTGATCGCTTGTGCTTGCGGCAGTTCGTCTATAAGACCAAAGGAGCGAGCACAACTGACGTCCTCCACATATGAAGTGGATGAAAAGTCGATACTTGCGTGCTTGGGGTATTGGTCGTAAACCTGATGATCCGCAACGAAGGTATAGCCTGCCTTGAAACCGGCATACGGTCGCAAAAGTGCGAATGCGTCACCCTGGGTCACTTTCACTTCGCGGGTTATTCGTAGGAACTGCTTCGGTGCGGGTTGCTCGACAATACCGGAACTATTAATCATCTTGATAAAGGGGGCGGCACTACCATCCATTATGGGCACTTCTTCGGCCGACAATTCAATCAGCAGGTTATCAATACCCAATCCCCAAAGTGCCGACATCAAATGTTCAACGGTGGCAACTTGGGTAACACCGTCGGCAATACTGGTAGAAAGTGTGGTATCGGCAACTAATTCTGCAAGGGCAGACACTTTATTGTGCGCCGAGCCTAGGTCTGAGCGCGAAAAAACAATTCCGGTATTCGCTTCAGCTGGCCTTAGAGTCATACGAACCTTCTCGCCTGAGTGAACTCCTATACCGATAGCGTGCACTGGGCATTTGATCGTTCGCTGTTTTAGCATGTGACTTTTACCTTGCTATACTGAAAAGCTAAACTCCAGAGCAAGACTGAGGAGCATTAGCCAACAGCTAGAAGTCTATAGGGGGTCGCAGGAAAAATGAAGGAAAAGTGGAGGTAAAAATGGATAAAAATGAAACCAAGTGCTACAGGATGTTTCACAGAGCCCCATTTGTCTAATTTTGGTCCAATTTTAACCGTCTGCGCAAGGTTCTTCCTTCTATCGACACCTGACGCTACCTCTGGTTAGTTTACCTTTATGCCAAACACCGCTCTGGAACAGAAATTGATCGCCGTTGCCCCCATGATGGCTTGGACCGATCGGCATTGCCGGCATCTGCACAGGCTGTATAGCCCAAGNGTTGTTCTCTTCAGCGAAATGATCACCACTGGCGCACTGATTCACGGCAAACAGCTCCACCAGTTGAAATTTGATGACAGCCAACATCCAGTCGCGGTGCAGCTGGGCGGCAATGATCCGCACGATTTAGCTGACTGTGCTCGGCTCGCTGAGACACAGGGATATGACGAAGTTAACCTGAATGTTGGCTGCCCATCGGATCGGGTTCAGCGTGGTACCTTCGGTGCGTCGCTTATGCAAACGCCGCAGCTTGTTGCAGACTGTGTACAAGCGATGGGTGAGGCCGTTGCGATCCCAGTTACCGTAAAGTGTCGTACCGGCATTCAGTTCAAAGGCGATGGCGGGCGCTACCAGAGCGCCGAGTTTTTATTGGAATTCGTCGACGCCGTGCATAGGGCCGGCTGCCAGCGCCTCTACCTGCACGCGCGNAATGCTATCCTCGGTGGNCTAACCCCCGCNCAAAACAGGGANATACCGCCACTGCAGCCNGAGCGCGGACGACTCATAAAGTCACAATTCCCCAAACTCGAGCTGATCATGAACGGCGGCATTAACGCTTACGATAAAGCACTCGAGCTATTGCATTGGGCGGACGGCGTAATGATTGGAAGAAGTGCTTATCACAACCCCTTATTGCTCAGCGAGTTGCACAAAAACTTGCGNGACCCAGCNTTTGTCATCGACGAAGCTGACTTCTTAGCGCGTTATAAAGTTTATACGAAGTTACAAATGTCGAGTGGCGAGCGGTTACAGCCACTCATGCGGCACTTACTTCACAGCTTTAATGGCCAACCGGGAGCGCGCCGTTTTCGACAAACACTCAGTGACCATCACCGCCTGAAACAAGGCGACGCCTCGATCCTCGAGGATGCCCTTTCCCATATCTTCGGAGCTGCCGCCTAATGCTAAGAAAACTCACCGAACTCTTCCGCAAAGATTTCAATTCGACCGAGGGCAAACCACCTATTGATGCGCCAATGGCTGCAGCAGCACTTATGCTGGAGGTTACTTGGGCAGACCACGAAACCGACGAGTTGGAGATTGAGCGCAGCGCAGCACTGCTAGAAACACTATTTAATCTGGACAGACAATCGGCAAGTCAACTCATTGACGACGCGCGCGAGCGTCTTCAGCACAATGTTGGAGTGCAGTCGTATACCCGTCACTTGAATGAAGCGCTTGAGGAATCTGAGAAATTCGACGTCATCATAGCCCTGTGGCGAATTGCGCATGCAAGCAATGGCGTGGATCGTTTCGAGGAACACACCATTCGACGAATCGCAGACCTGTTATACCTCTCGCATGATCGCTTCATTGAAGCCAAAATGCTGGCGCGAGAGAGTTAGCGGCGCTACTTGTCCGCGTCCTGCTCTAACGCCTCGACCAAACTTTTAAAAGCAGCATGATTGCTGTCATTAAGCGACATCAATAGTTTGTGCGCATCAATAACCCGTTGCCGAGTTTCTTTCTCGACTACATCGGGAATATCGACCAACTCGAAGTCCTGAACGTTCGCCTCTGCGACAATCGCAAAAACATCGTCAAACCCCATGTTTAGGAGAACCCGTTCAACATCCTTGGAGCGGCAAATCAACGTTGGAATAGTCTCTTGCAAACGCTGCACAGCCAGCGACAAGCGCGCCAGNCAGCCAAGCGCGGTGCTGTCAATNGCAACAGTTTCAGCCAAGTCAACGATCACGCCTCTAAAGTCCGCCGCATCAAGCATGCGCTCACAAAACGCATCGAGAGCCCCGCACATTCCGACACGAATATCGCCACTGAATTTCAGAACATAAGAACCGTTGCACGCACCTACCGATATATTTCCGCTCATTTAACTCAATCTCTTCACGATCAAGAGGCTGGCATCATCNTCACCACTGACGTTCGCGGTGACCTGTGACCACAATTGTTCAATATCATCGGCACCGGCCGCTTGATTCTTGAGCACCTGCTCGCGAGTTTGCAGATCGAGAATTTGCGATTGCTCTAGAACACCATCAGAAAAAACCACGACACTATCGCCCGGGCTCAGAGCGACCTCAGCCGATTCATAGACCGCATCGGCAAACAANCCCAAAGGTTTACCGCGCTGCTCTAAACTCATTACCGCACCTGAATCAGAGACCCGCAAACTCGGCGGGAAATGCGCAGCCGACGCATAGTGCAGAATGTCTGTCTGTAGATCGATAACACCCAAAAACATAGCAACGTGCCGATCAATAGATTCATCAACAAGCCTCGCATTGATCCACTCGAGCATCTGCCCTGGAGAGCGAAAACGCGGCCGGCCATAGCGCTGCTGCAAGCGCCACGAGATATTTTTTAACGCCACCGTCAATAGCGCCGAGGATGCTCCATGCCCCGCCACGTCTGCCATGAAAAATGCCAGATAGCGAGTACCAATCGCGAAATAGTCAATAAAGTCGCCGCTCAGCATTGCAGAAGGTAAAACGCGCAGGGAAAATTGATAGTGGCTCAGAACAGCACCATCCTGCGGCAGCATACCTTGTTGAATCCGCCGGGCTGTTTCAATATCACGCCGAAAGTCATCGGCGACTTCGCCGGCAGTGTCATTCAGCTTAGATAGCCATTGCAACCTAGGGATCCAATCGCTAGCAGATTCGGATGCAAGCCAAACATCTCTAACGCCCATCTGCATGAGCTGCAGAAGAACAGTGCCGGAAGGCAATTGCTGTGACCAAAAAATTATTGTGAGGCGCGGGTTCCACTCGATACATTTGCGAACATCGCTTTCACTACTGCACACCACAATCGGTATTTGATCTTTCGTCACCCCATCACAGACCCTGCGAAGTTCCGCCCAGTCTTGAACCCGCGATACGGCTGTNCCGTCTAACGCGTTATCTATAGTCACGCCGAACTTAGCGTCATTCTCTAAGACAAGCAGATCCATAGTTATCCTAAAGGGCCACTAACGTGGGATTTTCAAACACTGGGTTTCGCATTTGCAGCGCGACCGTACTCCTGTTCTGCCATTGCCACAAGTAACCCGCTATCAATCGATCAAGCNAGACCGACCAAGCGCTCTTCCGACAGCATCCGCTCTTGGATACGCTTCATACTGACTTTCCAATGCCTTGGGTCGGTCACAGCCGCCTCAGTGCGCTGCTTAGCCAGTGCCTCGGTAAACGTTTTTAGCCGCAACTCTTCAAGGAAAAAACGCACCTCCTGGAGTGCGTTATTATCTGCTAACTCACAGCCTTGGAGCGCACTGAAACGTTGCTGCAGAGGTTGCAATTGGCTTAACAAGCTGATGTCCTTAGGTACATGACCGGTCAAATTTTGCACCCGACCGAGAATACCGCCGATATAGCGTGGCAATAAGGGAAGCCAAGTAAACGGAGTTATCTCGAGCACATTACTCGGAATTAGACGCTGTAAATGGGCAACNATGTCTTGCTTACTCTCGTTGAAGGCTGGCGAGTCGAGTGCGTCTAATCGAGTCATTACCTGAAAGCGTAACTTGTAACTGCGGCGCACCACATCAACCGTGGCTGCAAATACCTCGGCGAGTTCACCGCGCAGGGATTGCGCACGCTCCGCAAACTGATCAGCGTTTCGTGGCAATTCGCGCCCTTCAAAATAGCAGTACCAAATCACATTCAACATCAATTGATCGGACAATTGTTGGGCACTGCCCAGCGCGGAGAAATAGAGTCCCAATTCTTTCTCCTGTGCTAATTGTCGACGGAAATAAGTACCCGCCTTGCCCAATTTCTGCAACATCAGTCGCGCATAGCCCCGCCGATTGGCCCGGTCTCGCTCCCGAGCACTCGAAAATAGCTCTAGGTCAACATGAGTTCCCGCGTCAGACAATCCCGGATATACGATTACCGGTGCTTGGCGGGTTCCGGCGATGACCTGNTCAGGCACTTTGTCTTCTGGCAGAGCGGTGATTTGACGTTGTACGAACGCCTCAATAACGTTATCAGTTGGTGTCGCTAAGGAAGTGGAGTGCTCGCTACGCAGGCGTTGTTGCACACTNGCGAAATCACGATCGGCAAGGATGGCTCGACCCTCTGGGTCAATAATTCTGCAATAAAAATGTAGGTGCTCAGGCACGCGCTGACGATCCCAATCAGACACGTCAACCCGCAAACGATAAAGATCCTCTAACACGCCACCCAGTACAGCCAAAAACTGCCCTTGTCGGTAAATCTCCGGCTTGAGCAAACGTAAACAAATTTCCTCCAACTTGTCAGGCAGAGGCGCCAACACGCGTCGCTTATTTTTAGGAAGCGTGCGCAACCATTGCTCGACTACTGCGGGTAGCATCCCCGGCACCGACCAGTTGAACATCTCGGGGTTTACATTAGGCGCCAACCCCACTGGAATATCCACGCTGATGCCATCTTCAGCGGTACCGGGAGCAAAACGGTAACGCAAAGGCAGGGAAACCCCAGCAAACTCCAAATGATTCGGGAAGTCGGACTCCTGCAAAGTNGGCGACTGATTTTTCAATAACCAATTTTCGTCAAACCGCAGGCCTGCAAGCTCCTGTGGTGACACGCCACGCAGCCAGTGTTTCAGATCTGCAACACGACAAAGTTTGCTCGGTAACCGCTCAGCATAAAATTGATAAAGCGCATCGTCATCGACCATCAGATCGCGGCGACGCCCCTTTGCCTCTTGATCCTGCACCCACGCTACTCGCTCGAGATTGTGCACCAGAAATTCCGGGGGCTGTTGTATTGCGCCGTGAACCATACCTTCCCGCAAGAACAGATCCCGACACAACGCCGGATCAACCGGTGCGAAACTGCGCGTCCGCCGATCAATTAACGTTAGTCCGTATAGCGTGACCTTTTCATAAGCGATCACTTCACCGCGCTTTAAACTCCAAACCGGATCTGAAAAACTCCGCTTAACTAGGTGCTCCGCATGAGCTTCTACCCACTTTGCCTCTATGCCACCGACGCAGCGCGCAAAGACACGTCGGGTTTCCACCACCTCCGCGGCGACAAGCCATTTTGGCGTCGCTTTTTTTAAACCTGAGCCGGGAAAGATACTTAATTGCAGATTACGCGGACCCTGATACCGACCACGTTCCTGATGCAGCGCTATCTGACTTAGCGAGCCGGCCACAACCGCTTCGTGAATTTGCCGGTAATTCGCCGGCTTGCTATTGATTGATAACTTTAGCTGCCGACAAACGGTCCGCAGTTGTCTATGTATCTCGCGCCATTCGCGCACCCGCATCGGATTCACAAACTGTCTGCGCAACTCGGCCTGCCAAGCCCTGTTCGAAAGCTGTTCGCGCTGCGCTTCAATCCAAGTCCAAAGTTTTAAATAGCCTAAGAAATCGGACTGTTCATCGATAAACTTCTCATGCGCAGCATCAGCGGCACCGACTTTTTCTGCTGGCCTTTCCCGAACATCCTGAACAGCCAGACCAGCGACGATCACAAGCATTTCGTTAAGGCTACCAAGGGGGCCTGCAGCCATCAGCATCGCTGCCAATCGAGGGTCTACTGGCAAGCGCGCCATGCGTTTACCTAAGGCTGTAATTTTGCTCCCCTGCAGAGCACGCAGTTCCGTAAGCAAACGCAACGCGTCTTTGATAGCACGAGGTTCTGGCGGGTCGACAAATGGAAATTTCGAGATATCCCCAAGGCCATAGGCATGCATTTGCAAAACCACGGAGGCCAAATTCACGCGGCGTATTTCCGCATCGGTATATGCCTGGCGACTGCTAAAATCTTGTTCAGAATAAAGCCGGTAGCAAATGCCCGGGGCGATTCGACCACAGCGGCCTTGACGTTGGTTAGCGCTGGCCTGACTAATCGGTTCTATCGGCAGACGCTGAAGTTTAGAGCGATAGCTGTAACGACTAATTCGAGCAAAGCCCGGGTCAATGACATAACCGATGTTCGGCACTGTAAGCGAGGTCTCCGCAACATTGGTCGCCAGCACAATACGTCGCTTTGCACCTTGTGGGTTGAATACGCGCCGCTGNTCNGCAAGGGACAATCGNGCGTATAGCGGNAAAATCTCAAAGCGNTCGCCAAACGCCATACGCAGCGCNTTAGCNGCGTCAAAAATCTCTCGTTCTGCAGCAAAGAAGGCCAATACATCCGGCGCCCGTCCAGGGGGCGTGGCGTCGATAGTGTTCAACACGTCCACCAGTTTGGTCAACGTATCCGCATCGTCCTCGACGTAACGGGTGGTTACAGGAAAAGATCGTCCACCCACCTCTATGACCGGCGCGCCCGCGAAATAGTCTGCAAACCGCTGCACATCTATCGTAGCGCTGGTAACAATAACTTTTAGATCTTGTCGTTGGGTTAATAGGCGCTTTAGATATCCCAACAGAAAATCAATATTCAACGATCGTTCATGAGCTTCATCAACGATAATCGCATCATATGCATTGAGGTAGCGATCTCTGCGAATTTCCGTCAATAGTAGACCATCGGTCATGACCCGCAGCAGCGACTGCGGGTTGCTTCGATCCGAAAAACGCACGGAGTAGCCAACAGCGTCGCCAAGCTCGGCGCCCACCTCCTGAGCAATGCGTTGCGCTACCGTCCTAGCAGCAATTCTGCGGGGTTGGGTGTGGCCGATGCTTCCTGTCAGACCAAGTCCGTTTTGCAAACAGAACTTCGGCAATTGCGTCGTTTTACCGGATCCAGTCTCTCCGGCGACGATCACAACGGGGTGGTCGGCAATCGCCGATCTTATCTGCAACGCTGCATCGCTNACTGGAAGCCCATTCATGGGCGTGAGATCGAGTTGTTGCGCTAGCCGTTGCCGTTGGGCCAGCAGTGCTTGCGAGGCGGCCACCTTTGCCTCTGTCGACGCTCCAGATTTAGCATGCCGCAACGCAAAGTAGTCCTGTCTCATCAGCGTGTTTTGATCGAGGCCACTCATACTAACGAGATGCAGAACTCGGGCTTGTAATTGCCCCAAGCGCTCCTATTTGGACAACTGGCTCATGCCTTCCTCTAGGCCCTTGATCGTCAGCGGGTACATATTTCCGCCTACCAACTCCTGAGTCATCATGACAGAAGATGAATATTCCCATGTCTCCTGAGGCGTTGGATTAAGCCAAATAACCTTGTCATATATTTCGCTGAAGCGACCCATCCATGCGGAACCAGGCTCTTCGTTCCAATGCTCTACGCTACCACCGGCGTGGGTAATCTCATAAGGCGCCATTGTTGCNTCGCCAACAAATACAACTTTGTAATCGCCCGAATACTTATTGAGTATTTCTAGCGTCGGTAATCGTTCCGCCATGCGTCGACGATTGTCTTTCCATACCGATTCATAGATAAAGTTGTGAAAATAGTAGCTNTCTAAATGCTTGAACTCCGTACGCGACGCAGAAAACAGCTCTTCGCAAATTTTGACATGGGCATCCATTGACCCGCCGATGTCGAGGAACAGGAGCACTTTAACTGTATTGCGACGCTCCGGACGCATCTTGATGTCAAGCATCCCGCCATTGTGAGCCGTGGAATGAATCGTATCGTTGATGTCCAACTCGTCGTCGACACCAGTGCGCGCGAACTTTCTCAGGCGGCGCAGCGCCATTTTGATGTTACGAGTACCCAGTTCAACGGAGTCATCAAGATTCTTATACTGCCGCTCATCCCAAACCTTCTTGGCCTTCTTTTTCTTACCCTTGCCCATTCCGCCAGGGCCATCTCGACCTTCTTTGTCCGCATTACCTTTGTCGCCGTCTTCGCCTTCCTCGCCTTCCTTGGCCTCAGCTTTCTCTGCTTCTTCTTTGGCTTTCTTGAAGGCTTCGATCAACTTCTCCAAGCCGCCTAAAGATTCGATTTGCTTTAAGTCCTCAGGAGTCAAAGACTTTTCGAACTCATGGCGCAGCCACTCATCTGGGATCAGGCTCTCCAACAAACCGGTCAGATCTTCCAAGCCTTTAAAATAGGCACTGAAAGCACGATCAAATTTATCGTAATTTTTTTCATCTTTAACTAAAGCCGTACGACTGAGCAGATAAAAATCGTCGACGTTGGCGTACACAAGCCTGTGTTGCAATGCCGAAATCAAATCCATCAATTCCCGAATCGTGACCGGGAGCTTGTATTTTCTCAGCGTAAGAAAGAAATTTATTAACACGGTTTAACCTCGGCTATCGCGACGATTCATAAACGCCAGTCTCTCAAGCAGATGCACATCTTGTTCATTCTTTACGAGCGCGCCGTAGAGCGGCGGTATCGCTTTGGTGGCGTCTCTATTGGTCAAAATTTCATCAGGGATATCATCGGCCATTAGCAGCTTAAGCCAGTCAATAAGTTCCGACGTTGAGGGCTTCTTCTTAAGGCCCGGAACTTTACGAACGTCAAAAAATATCTCCATTGCCTCTTTAACCATATCCTGCTTAACGCCGGGGAAATGCACGTCGACAATTTGCTGCATGGTTTCGCGATCAGGAAAATTAATGAAGTGGAAGAAACAGCGACGTAAAAATGCGTCCGGCAATTCTTTCTCATTATTAGAAGTAATAATGACAATCGGTCGCTGTTTGGCTTTTACGGTTTCACCGAGCTCGTAGACAAAGAACTCCATACGGTCGATTTCTTGTAACAGGTCATTGGGGAACTCAATGTCGGCTTTGTCTATTTCGTCAATCAGCAAAACCACACGTTCTTCCGATTCAAATGCCTCCCAGAGCTTACCCTTCTTTATGTAATTCCGAATATCATTCACTCGCTCGTCACCCAGTTGCGAGTCGCGCAGCCGCGAGACGGCATCGTATTCATACAAGCCATTAACCGCTTTCGTCGTCGATTTGATATGCCATTCCAAAAGCGGCATGCCAAGAGATTTTGCGACTTCGACTGCCAACATGGTTTTACCGGTACCAGGCTCGCCCTTAATCAGTAAGGGTCGTTCCAGACGCACTGCGGCGTCTACCGCCATACTTAACTCGTCAGTCGAGATGTAGGAATCTGTACTATCAAAAATCATTCAGCGGCTCTCTTATCATATGAATCTAGTGTGAGTTATCCCCTAAAAAGCAAAACTTTCTAGGCCCTATACAATACTGGGCGTGCGCAACAGGCGCCCGCGTAAAGCGCACTACTTTAGTCGAGCACAACTACCCCATGCAACAACGACATTTACGGCCGCCCAAACTGTTTTGCCATCATGTCGCGCTAATCTGCTTATTCTTTCACCTAGCGCCTAATAAACCGCCGCAGCGTAAACCATAGCGTCGCCAGCATCACTAGCACAACACCGCCACCCAGCAGCCTGCGCATGCCATCTTCTGGCTGCCCCGAGCGTTGAAAAAACGTTTCAAAGATCATCACCACAAAGGCGGGCGCCTGAGCACCTGAGTAATTAGGGACGGGCGCCGGCAGCACAAAAAACAACACGGCGGCGGTGACTAAGAGCCAACGCCAAATGCCGCCGAAGCGTCGACGGGGCGGGATCAACCACCACAGAGTTAACCAAAGGGCTACTGCACCAAGGGCACTCGCTGCAACAATGATCTGCCAAACGACACCCGCATTCACAGCAGCAAGCTACTATCTAACATACCCAAGCTTCCCGATCACATGTCCACCCACCGAACAATCATATCTTGCTCTTGCTCCGCCGGTACCTCTGACTCTGCTACCACCTTACCGCGAACAGCAATACCCGCAGCAAAAACGGTTTCAGGATCGCCACTTACCAACGGATGCCACCACGCCANNTCCCGACCCTCGGCTATCGTACGGTAGGCGCAGGACTTCGGCAGCCAATGAAATTCGCTCACTCGCTGCACCGACAATTCGACACAATCCTCCACAAGATCATGACGCTGCGGATACCGAGTGCACCGACAGGCTTCTTGATCAAGCAAATTGCAGACTATAGAGGTATAGACCACCTCCTCTGTATCTTCGTCCTGCAATTTCACCATGCAACAACGTGCGCAGCCATCACATAGGCTCTCCCATTCGGCATCGGTGAGGTCCGCCAAGGCCTTCGCCTGCCAGAATTGAATCATTTTGTCAGTTGCTCAGGCAGTTCTGTATTTATCGGCACAGTTGGCGGCGGAAACTGCAGAAAAAAACCATCTTCTGTCATCGCTTGCATCACTTGCAGAACGTCGNCTTGTGCCAACTCACGGGCTGGGGTCAGCACTAAATCCATCACATAAATCGGTGCCCCAAACTGTTTGCGCAAAACTTCTGGCAGATCTTCAAACTCTGCCGTCGCCGGCATATACAAGTAGGTATCCGCCTTACGACTACTGCGAAAAATTATGACCGGACATTCATCCGCTGATTTTTTCATCCTGCAACCTCCAGCACCTGCAAAAAACCATCACCAACCACTTCTCTGCGCCACCCTAGATAGATCCCACTTAATTCGCCGGTCGCGTTAAATTGGCGAAGACACGCCTCGACATCTTTCTTTCGCGCCAGCAGTTCTGGTGCGAGTCCGAGCGAGTTAGCCGCCTCGCGACCAAGGTCCCGCAACGCCTTTAGCCGAGCCCCCTGCGATGGACTAAGCGGCCTGTCCAGCAACATTGCGACGTCGTCAGATTCACTAGAACGCTGATGCACCTCGATTAACTGTGCACCGAATCGACGGATGATTGCAGCTGGGAGAAACTTGGCCAAAGTTGATTCGGTCAAAGAATGAGATTGCGCGAATGTGAATAGGTGTTCATCCCAAATCACTCGATTACGCGGCACATCCAGCCTACGAGCTGCGTTTTCTCGCCACTCGCAGAGCCTTTGCAACGCGCTTAACTGCACCTCATTCAACTGCCATGCGCGCTTTACTTGGCGGTAATAGGCTTGGGGTCTTGGCTCTTCGTACGCAGCTCGTTGTTGCATGTCTTCTTGAAACCAAGACCAACGCTGGAGCTCGTTCAACCGCTGCCGTAACAGTTCGCCGACTGCCGCTAAGTGCACAACATCGTCTACGGCGTAACGCAGTTGATCGTCCGATAATGGGCGTTGCAGCCAATCAGAACGCGTGTGCTCTTTCTCGAGCAAAACGCCCGAATATCGTTCTATCAGCCGGGCATAGCTCAGACTATAGTCTTGGCTCACATAGGCGTGTGCCAACTGGGTATCGAATACATTGCTCGGTACGATGCGCAAATGCGCGAAGATCAGTTCTAAATCTTCCAAACAGGCATGCATTATTTTGCACGTATCTGGGTTCATCAAATAGCTTTTAAGGGGCTCCCAGTCCTCGATCGTAAGCGGATCAAGCAAGAAAACATCGGTATCTGATGCCACCTGATAGAGTCCCGGAATCGGATAAAACGTATTGGTGCGAATGAATTCCGTATCCAACGCAACCACTGAAGACCAAGAGTCCACAGCCCGAGCTAATTCGGCGTCGCTGTCAATCCAATAAATTGATATGTCTTCTTCCCTGTAGGGCATGCGACAAGGTGCCTCCGTCGGTATATTCAATTTCGCCACCTAGCGGCACTCCATGCGCTATCCGACTGACTTTAGCCACACGGTCGCCAACCATCCGGCCGATGTAGTGCGCAGTGGCTTCGCCTTCGACCGTCGGGTTGGTCGCTAAAATTAATTCGTCTGGGCTATTTTCAGCGATGCGAGCCAGTAACAGATCCAAACCCAGCTCTTCAGGGCCGACACCGTCGATGGGCGATAATTTTCCGTGCAGCACAAAATAGTAACCTCGATAACCACCTGCCTGCTCTATAGCCAGCACGTCGGCAGGAGACTCAACGACACAGAGCAAATTGCGATCACGCCGTGGGTCATCACACAAGCGACAAATTTCGGTTTCCGTTAAATTACGGCACATCAGGCATTGCCGTACGTCACGCATGGCACACCCAAGTATATTCCCCAGATGCGTGCCGCCGCCTCGATCACGCTGCAACAAATGTAAAGCCATGCGTTGGGCGCTCTTTTTTCCCACTCCGGGCAGCACTGTCAGCGCATCGACTAAATCGTCTATCAATGCCATCAGAAAGGCATTTTTCCGAACGGCAAGTTGAGACCACCGAGCAAACCACCACCAACATCTTGCATTTTTTCACTTTGCGCCTGTTCTACTTTACGCACAGTGTCGTTGCATGCTGCAGCCAAAAGATCTTCTAGAACCTCTTTATCTTCCGAAAGCAACGCCGAGTCCAAAGCAACACTCTTGACCTCGTAGCGGCCATTCATCACCACCTTTACCATGCCGGCGCCGCTCTCGCCCTGCACCTCCATTTGCGCCATTTGCGCTTGCGCATCCTGCAAAGACGCCTGCATTTGCTGNGCCTGCTTCATCAGATCACCAAAATCTTTCACTACTCGTCCTAGCCTATGTTGTTAANTTTATTTTCGCTGGGCGCAGCGCTCACCTAGCGGGGTCTGACTGCCTCAATTTTCCCGCCAAATTCGTTGAGTAAGCCCTGCACGGTTGTATCTTGCTGCAGAGCAGCCTCCGCGTCGGATTGGCGCTCTTGCGCCAACCTCGCTTTNAACTGATTTGGTGTTTCACTCGCGATCGGTGCTGTAGACACCTGAAGCTCCAATTCTTCGCCAAGTAACTCAGCAAGCGCGCGTGCCAACGCTGATCGCTGCCCGTCATTCAACAACGTATCGTGCTGATCACTAAGCACAACTTCGACAGTTGGCAACTGTAGGCTTTTCAACACTGAATGTTCAGCAATCATTTTTGCCACACCAGAGACGTTAATCTGCTCTACCCACTCGTACCATTGCGCCAATAGTTGCGCTTCAGCAACAAAACCCTCGGAGCTCGATTGCTCGGTCTCGGCACTGACCGCAGACATAAGAGCAGTGCTGCCATCCTGCTCGGGACGGCCCGGGTTTGCTATTGCAGAGAGACCCGCTTCAGTATTTGCATCCGCCGGATGCCCACTTTCTATACCTACTGCACTCGCCTCCGTCGCACTTTGTTGCGCACGCGGCGGCACGCCACTGTCTGGTTTAGGTGCAAAGGCAAGCATGCGCAACAACGTCATCTCAAAGCCGCTTCGAGGGTCTGGCGCGATCTCCAGATCACGCAGGCCAACCAACACAATTTGATAGTACAACTGCACCTCTTCGGTGCCGAACAGCGTCTGAGCCGCATTCACAGCTTGGTCCACAGCCATCTCATGGAGCGCCTCAAGCAATCCTTTAAGCACATCGGCAAAATCGTTATTGCGTTCCGCTAACTGAGCACTNATGTCCATAGCCTTGGCCGCAGAACCCTCGGCTATCGCTTCAAGCAGTGCTCTAACTTCATCATGCCCGACGACGCCGAGCATACCGACAACATCCGCATGTAAGAGTTTGCCTTGACCGAAGGCAATAGTCTGATCGGTAAGGCTCAAGGCATCGCGCATACTGCCTTGGGCACTCTTAGCTAAGATATCTACACCAGCAGATTCGAATTCAACATTTTCATCAGCCAATATCCTAACGAGGTAGTCAGAGATCATCTGGGCTGACAAATTCTTTAGCTGAAACTGCAAACACCTAGAGAGCACAGTTACCGGTACTTTTTTCGGATCGGTAGTGGCCAGCAGGAATTTTACGTGCTCTGGGGGCTCCTCGAGAGTTTTCAACAATGCATTAAAACTCGCCATCGAAAGCATGTGCACTTCGTCGATCAAATATACTTTATAGCGCCCTCGAGTAGGCAAATATTGGGCGTTTTCCAACAACTCCCGAGTATCGTCCACACCAGTACGGGACGCCGCGTCTACCTCTATGAGATCCATAAATCGATTTTCTTGAACCTCGAGGCAAATTGAACATTTTCCACAAGGAGTCGAACTAACGCCCTGCTCGCAATTGAGGCTTTTGGCGAGGATCCTCGCGATAGTGGTTTTGCCGACACCGCGGGTGCCCGTGAACAAATAAGCATGATGCAAGCGGCCGCTGTCCAACCCGTGACTCAACGCTTTCACCACATGGTCCTGCCCGACCAGGGTGGAAAAATCACTGGGCCGCAATTTTCGCGCTAAGACTTCATAACTCATGCGCGCTATCCTACCAGCCTTTGGGCTTTTGACCCCAGCGAGTTATCACAGATGTCTGCGTTCAGTTCCCTGTTCAACACCACGGAATTNCTCCTGATTGGCCATCGCGGCGCTGCAGGCTTGGAAACCGAAAATACGCTACCAAGCTTCCAACGCGCCATCGATTTCGATTGCGCCGGCATTGAATTAGATGTTCAACATGGCGCTACGGCCGCTATCCCGTGGGTCATCCACGACAAAACCATCGACCGAACGACGAACGGACATGGGCGGGTTAAAGATCTAACTGATGCCGAATTCAGCACACTGCGCTGCACGAATGGCGCGACGATTCCNAAACTGGATGAGGTCTTGGATCTGGTTGCCCAGCAGTCGCAAATCCTCAACAAAAGTATTGGCATTAACGTCGAGCTGAAAGGACCCGGCACCGCCTCGGCGGTGGCCAAAATTCTACAAAACTATCCGCANCTACCGGTCTTGGTTTCGTCTTTCGATCACTCGCAGTTAAGGCAATTTCGCGACATCGATCAGCGCACGGACGTCGCGCCCTTGTTTCATCGATGGCAGGATGACGTGAATGCTATCGCCACTGGACTCGCAGCTTGTTGCNTCAATCTGTCCTCTCGCATNGTCACTCGCAGGCGCTGCGAACACGTGCAGCAAANCGGATTGCCAATTTTAGCCTACACCGTCAATTCAAAGCGTGCNGCGANGCGCTTACAGGAGATGGGAATTGCTGGTGTTTTTACAGACCGACCAGACAAATTTGCCGTAACCAATACCAAAGTGATTTAGCTTAGAGCTGATCCAGTTCACGCTTCAGCTGGTACTTGCTATCTGTGACGATTTTCTCCAGCACCTCGATTCGCTGACGNAATTCAGCAACTTCTTTNTTNGCTGCCTCNTCAGAGGCGTGCTGGGANTTTTTGGNGCGCTGAGTTTTGAAATAAGACTCAGCGACACCCGCGCCACATCCGAGTGCAACCACCAGCACAATCATCGTCCACAAATCCATCGTTTCTATTGCTCCATTTTTGTTAATTCTTTGTGCAACTCATACTGATCTGAGGTCACAAACGACTCAATCCTGCGCAANCGCAACTCTGCTTGAGCGAGTTCAGCCCGACTATAGGTCAGCATTTTGCGGGGCTCCCACTGCGGTATATCAGCAACCTCCGGCTGTCCCACCATATTAGTGGAATCAGGACCGCCTCCCTGANCCATCAACGCAGAATCAGTACCTTTTACCGAACGCGACCTGCGCTTGCCCGCCCATCGATAACCGCTCATGCGCCCGCTGGCAGCCGGCGCATCAACTCTCGGCTCGGTGTCTATGACAAAATAGGCAATAATATAGGCCGGCAGAGTAAGTCCAGGAACGAAAATCACACCGGTTATTGCCGCGAGCCGAACCATCCAGGCTTCTATCCCGAAGTACCGCGCCAATGCTGCACATACCCCACCTATTTTTTTATTCGGCCCGCGATATAGATGATCACTACCAGGCCGCAACAGTCNTCGCCGCTCATGGNGATGNCGACGCNTATAGCGGCGNCTAGAGCTATTCCGCCGGCTTCGACGGGGCAACGGTTCGTCACCTGGATGGGTGAGTTGGTCTCGCAGCCGCGAACCAGCTTCTTCGATCAGNGCTGTCGCCTGACGTAAGCTGGCGTCTTTCTTTGAATCGACCAACGCCCGCAACGATGACTCCAAACGCTCGACCGCTTGATTAAAGTCATCGCTAGATGATGCAGCATCACCTTTTGTCCTGCCGCCTTCACCGGCATCGCTGCTAGGATGCTCATCGCGTGAGTTATTGGTCATGTTTGCGCCATGCCGGTGCCTGTGTATCGAGGATCGCTTCCAACGTATCAATCCGCTCCATCATCGTTTCCGACTTGAGCAGCAACGCCTCTAAGTTATCGCGTTCTGTTTCTGTTAACGCCGCTTGTGCTCGGCTCTTGCTCCGATAATGCAGCCATACCCAGACCGGAGCGACAACCACCATAAACACGATGCTCGGCACCAAAATGACTGCGGTTATGTGCGAACTATCCATGATTGGTTCCTNACAAAAACTTTATAAGTCGTAGCTAACGNATAACGTTACTGCTTATCTTGTTTTGATTCTACCGANCCACCNGCAGGCTGCGCCTTATTAGCGCCAGTAGATGCCATGCGCANCTTCAAATCCGCAAGCATCGCNTCTNCGTTTTCATCACCTTCTAGCTCAGAGATCTCGTCTGCTAGGCTTCTCTGCCCCAAATCATAAGACTCAATTTGACCCTCAAGATCGTCCATTTTGCGTTCATATTGTTCAAAGCGATNTATGGCACCNTCAATATTATGATCGCTTAGGGTTTGACGGACGCTTAAGCGCGAATGGGCAGCTTTGCCACGCATGATGATCGCATTCTGGCGAACCTTTGCGTCTTTGATTTTTTCCTGCAATGCGCTGATATCGTCACCCAACTTCGCAAGGGTTGTATTCAAATGTGCTAATTCTCCATCCAACAACTCGCCCTGTTCTGTGCACTTTTTAGCTTCCGTAAGCGCGCCCTTCGCTAAATCGTCGCGCCCTTTGGACACGGCAACCTCTGCCTTACGCTGCCATTCACCGGCTTCTTCTTGCTGCCACTGCACACGCCGCTCCAGATCTTTGCGATCGGCAATAGCACGCGCTGACGTGCTGCGGACTTCAACTAACGTCTCTTCCATTTCTTGAATAATCAGCCGCACCATTTTTTCTGGGTCTTCCGCCTTGTCCAAGAGTGCATTGAGATTTGAATTCACAATGTCTGTCATTCGCGAAAATATGCTCATGCTCTGTCACGCCTCCGTTTTAATCACCATTNATCGGCTAATGCTGCTGNCGTTACGTTTGGTNGAAACGCCACCAATGCGGGNTTATTGCCCCNTTCGCCGNTGTTTTAATACTTTGNCCGGTCCCTNNANCAGAAATCGTGCCAACTATTTCNAGACGGTAAATGACTGAATTATATGGCTTTAATGCTCGGCATCTGTATATGATTAGACTAGCTTAGCCTTTTTAACCATTAACTGGTCATTTTCGTCATGAATAAGAACGAGCGCTTAATCGGCGAATCTCCAGAATTTTCGGCGTTGCTAGAACAAATTTCAGCGGTTGCTCCACTGAACAAGCCAGTACTGGTTGTCGGCGAACGTGGTACTGGCAAAGAGGGGATCGCCAGCCGTCTGCACTTTCTGTCGAATCGCTGGGAAGGGCAATTTATAAAGCTCAATTGCGCTGCAATCTCCGATTCTCTGTTAGAGAGCGAACTCTTTGGCCACGAAGCCGGGGCCTTCACAGGCGCTAATAAGGTGCATCACGGCCGATTCGAACGAGCACACGGGGGCACACTATTTCTTGACGAACTTGCCAATACGTCGATGCTGGTTCAAGAAAAAATACTGCGGGTTATCGAGTACGGCGAATTTGAAAGAGTAGGTGGCAACAAAACAATTCAGTGCGATGTACGTCTGGTCGCCGCCACGAACGAGGACCTGCCTACCCTTGCTCGCCAAGGAACCTTTCGCGCCGATCTACTGGACCGTCTGGCCTTCGATGTACTGACTATTCCGCCGCTGAGGCATCGAACCGATGACATTTTGTTGCTTGCCGAATACTTCGCCATCACCATGACCAAAGAACTGGAACGCTCGGTCTTCCCTGGGTTTGGTACAGAGGCCAGAAAAACACTTCAAGAATACCCCTGGCCAGGCAACGTCCGCGAGTTGAAAAATGCGATCGAGCGCGCGGTTTATCGTATGACCGAAGAAAAACCCATAAGCGAAATCACACTCGACCCATTTGCCTCACCCTATCGGCCCAAAAATAAACGGCCAAACGACGCCCATCAAATTGGCTCCGACAGACCCCTAACGTTTCCCATCAATCTCAAACAAGACACTCGAGAACGCGAGATCGCTATTATCGACGCGGCTCTAGAATCCGCAAAATATAATCAACGCGATGCGGCAGACAAGCTTAAACTCACCTACCACCAACTGCGGGGCTACCTAAAAAAATACAATCTTGTAGGTGAGCAAGGAGCAGAGCATGAAAAACCAGAAAACTAAGCTTTGAGTTGAAAACCGCCACTCAGCGCCCAAATCTCGTCGACAACAACCGGTACTTTCACGTTACAATGCGCCACACCGGAGAGGTGGCCGAGTGGCTGAAGGCGCTCCCCTGCTAAGGGAGTATAGGTTAATCCCCTATCGAGGGTTCGAATCCCTCTCTCTCCGCCATCAGTTTTCTTAATCTTTCAGGATTAACGACGCGCCGCCGCAAAGCAGTAATCTTTGTAGACGAAAGTAAGATGAATCTTATTAAAGCAAGCTTCATAGGTATTTTTCTGATTCCCTGTGTCCACGCGGACAACGATCTTGTGAAAATTCTCGAGGGTACCTCAAGCACACCCGCAATAAGCGGTTTGCAAATAAGCACGATCAAAAACGGCGAGTTATCAGAGCACTTCACGTTTGGTAGTGCTCAAGCCGAGGCACATAACCTGGCGCCATTGCGTCTGGACCACCGAATACGAGTAGCTTCAGTGTCCAAAATTGCCGTCGCGATTGCTGTACTTATTTTAGTGGAAGAAGGGCATTTTTCATTGGATGACGACGTTTCTGAACTCCTTGGATGGGATTTTCGAAACCCCCACTTTCCGCTTACGCCAATTACCGTTCGCTCATTGCTCTCCCACACATCATCCGTGCGAGACGGGACTCGTTATTTTATTGCAGCTGGACAGGGAGAAATTCGTGATTTTTTCGATGCCCGCAAAGCGCTATGGGATCGAGGCACGCACTGGGCATCCAACGCAANNGAACAGCCTGGGAGGTACTTTTCTTACGCCAATTTAAACTTTGGGTTGCTTGCAGAAATCATTGAAAGATTCTCTAACCAAAGATTTGATCTCTTTATGGTCANTCGCATTTTCGATCCGCTGTTGATCAAAGCNCGTTTTAATCCTTGTGATATTCCTCGGTCGTTATTGGCGACAACATATCGAAAGAGAAATTCGGCGGGTCAGTGGGACACGCACGGACCTTGGCAACCACAAGTGGATGGCCCTGAAATTTCCTGCTTTTATGGAATGCTCGAGCACCCTGATGGGGTTAACTTCCTTGACAACTATGAGCTAGGAAGCAACGCCACACTGTTCTCGCCTCAGGGAGGATTGCGCGCAAGCTCCGTAGATTTATCCGTAATACTGAGACTCCTTGCACATGGCGGCGCTCTGGATGGCACCAGACTCTTGCAAAGAAGTTCGGTAGATGCACTTTTGTCGCCGGCTTGGGAACTCAATGACCGAGGCGATAACGGTCGCTCCTCTGGCGAAACGGAACTTGGTGGGTCTCGAGACGGGCTTATGACTAGTTATGGACTTTCAATACACCGAATCGATATGCGCGCGTGGGGCTTCGATGATGGGCCAACCATGCTCTTGGGTCATCTAGGCCGCGCCTACGGCGTTCTCAGCCTTGCCCTGTATGATCCCGATTCTCAAGACGGGATTGCTATGATAATCACGGGTGTCGCAAATGATCCATTCAAAGCCCCTGGTCATAGCCCGCTGACGAGATTGGAGGAGACAGTGCTCCATTGGTGGATTGCTCAGCGAACCACCGGCGAACAGGAAACTTTCGATAAATAGGACTCGTTGTAGTAAGAGCCATCACTGACTCGATCGCCAAAACCAACCGCCCAGAGCAGTATTT
>PAFJ01000031.1 GCA_002704325.1 Gammaproteobacteria bacterium
TTGGCGACCTTGTCCGGATGCTGAGCGGTATAACCCCCGCATATCGCGGTACCCCAGCTGTAGCCAATCAGATCAAGTGCGGCGAGCTGACGCTGCTCGAGGATAAACGCAACAGCATGATCTACTTCCTGAATCGCATGCGCGGTATCTACGATTGGCGAGTTTTCCTCTGCCGGCTGATCCATTACCGCGGGCCGGTCAGACAACCCATAACCCAAGAGATCCAAACACCAAACGTCGAATCCCTGGGCCGCAAGATGATCCATCCACGACTGCCCAGATATTTGGTAATCGAACGTGTACGTCGAACCATAGGTCGCACCATGCACGAACAAAACGGTGCTGCGACACCGACCATGCTCAGTTTCCGAGAGGCGCTTATTTCGCAACAAAACCTTGTCGCCATCCGAAGCACTCGCTATCCGATAATCCTGCTTTATCATCTTGGGACTCCCTAATCTCATCGCCCGTGAATTAGCTGCCTGAAGTCCTCATCAACTGGAACAGATCCTCATAATCCGCCAACGTATTGGTGTCACCAGGCTGCCCGGTTCGAGCGAGAATCAATTCATCAGCCACACCTTCATATTCATCAATTCGCCGGGCACATTGTTCAACGTTACCGGTGATAGTCATAGTATCCACTACCGCCTCAGGCACTAGGTCAATGGCCTCTGCTAATCTGCCCGCTGGCACCAGTTGAGTGGCTTGATCTGCGAACTCGGCAAAGCCCAATTGCCTCAGCTGGGAATCGTAATAAGGGTGCGGTATCGGGTGATAGAGCTTGCATATGGCTCGTTTACTCGCCTGCCGCGCCGCGTTCGCATCTTGGTTAATGCTGATGGTAGCGGCGGTTGGAAATACCAGAGCGTCTGGATCTCGGCCCGCTTGTTCCGCACCTTGCCGTGCATTCGGTCGCACAATGTCACGTACGAATTCAACCGACGACATAATGCCAACACCCACTCCGTCTGCGACTTCGCCGGCGAGCCTAACCATATTCGGACCCGATGCAGCCATAAATACCGGCAGCGTCGGCTCGATCGGATTCCAAGTCGCGCGCCAGCGGATGCGATGTACATCACCCTGATAGCGCACTCGCTCCGCCGCGCGCCCAGCGACAACCTGGCGCACGATCTGCATAAAGTCGCGCATCTTCGCCTTGGCCTTGGTCGAATCAATCCCCATATAAAGGTCGTTAAAATGCAGATTGCCAGTGCCGACACCGAGAACAAAGCGCCCGCCGCTGATCTCGTTTAGATCCCTAGCCTCAAGCGCCGTCATCCACGGCTCCCGAGCAAACGCNTTAACAATGTAAGTGCCTACTTTGGCNCTGTGGGTAGCGTTGATNACCGCAGCGGCAGTGATCGTGGCACTGCGTCCGGCATCCACGGTNTAAAGACTNTGAATTCCNGANCGCTCAGCTTCCTGNGCAATNGTCGTAATGGTTTTAATCGAATCTTCAAAACCCAGCATCATGCCAATTTTCATTAGCGCCCTCCTAGAACATTTACCCTCTCGTCCCGACAGTAAAAGCCAATTTAGGCTTTGGTGCCACCCTTAAACCTACGAAGGTTCGGGAGAACTTGCTGGAAAACCACAGCAGATATCGGATCGAGCGTACGACTCCCTCGAAAAGCAAAATGCATTTGGCTAGACTCAAACACTCACCCGACGACCGAGGTCCGAACCAATGATGCGACTCAGACAAATAGCGTTAGTAACCGCAGAACTCAGGGACGCAGAACAAAAAATCTGTGATCAACTTGGCTTAGAGGTGTGCTATCGAGACCCTGGGCTTTCCCACTTCGGCCTGCGCCATGGCCTATATGCGATTGGTGATCAATTACTCGAAGTAGTCGCTCCTAAACAGGCCGGTACCACAGCAGGTCGCTTTCTTGAGCGCCGCGATGGCGCGGGCGGCTACATGGTACTGCTGCAGACTGACAATCTCGAACAGCACAAAGAGCGGGTTGAAGGCGCTGGCCTTCGCATCGTGCACGATGGTCAGGTTAACGAACGCGGCACCTCAATACACGGCATCCATCTGCACCCCAAGGACGTCGGGGGCGCTATTTTATCCCTAGATCAGGCCGATCCGCCGGAAAGCTGGCTGTGGGCCGGACATGACTGGCTGTACCATTCCCTCGGCGACGTCGTGACCAAGATCGTAGCCATCGACATCCAAGCCGACGTTCCTCAAACAATGGCTGAGCGGTGGGCCAAAGCCATTGGCGCGACGCTAAAAGACAACGTTATAGAACTGGACGACGCGAAGATTCGCTTTGTACAAGCTAACGATGGTAGAGGCGACGGCTTGGCTGCGGCCGAGCTGCTCGCCACAGATCGCAGTAGGGCGGGCGAGGTCCTCAGCATTTGCGGTTTTGAATTCCGGCTGGTTTAACCGACCACCCGCAGCCACTCTTGCTCGGCAAGTGGCCAATCAAATTGCTGCTCGACTCGTCTACACCGTTGGTTTAATGCCCAGGCTTTGCAGCGCCATGCGCACGCCATCAATACGCGGCTGCATATCATCCAAGATGTGGGCTTGAGTCGGAATATAGAATAAGTCTAGGTCCAACCCTTTAAGCGCAATCTCGGCACACCTTTCAGGCATGATCAGTTCCAATTCCGGCCATGCATTTGCCGGGTCTTTCAAGCGACCCGAAATCAACGGGGTGTATACCGCACCCGGAATAAGCGCATGAATGCTCAATGGTCCGGTTGTTTGCTCAATCGCCAACCACTCCAACGCGCCAATTAATGCGTGTTTGCTCGCGCTGTAGTATGGAACGCGATTACTCCGGATAGCACTGGGTAAACTCAACGAAGTTTCCGATGTGGTCACCAACAATCGACCCTCGGCGGCCGATTCGCTCAATTTGTTCGCGTAGGCGTTCGCAATTTTAAGGCCCGCATGAAAATTAATCTCAAAAAGTCGATAGATTGCGGCGAAATCCAGATCGGGATCCGTCACTTTTGCCCGATGGCCGATACCGGCATTCGAACACACAAGCGCAAGAGGCCCGCGACATNNAAACGCATCCGCAATCAACGTAGATGCCGCNTCGGTTTCTGCCAGATCGCAGACTATTTTTTCGCCCTGGCCACCTAGGGCCTTAAGCGTTTGGTCCAGTCCCTCTTCATCAACATCAGCGCAAATCACATAAGCGCCTCGGTCGGCGAGCGCAGCCGACAACGCGGCACCAATGCCGGAGGCGGCGCCGGTTACCAACACCGTCTGGTGGGCATAATCAATCAAAATGGTTCCCCTTCACTTGGTAGGATGCGCTACGGTCCAAAGTCAGCGCATAAGGGTATGCGCTTTGGGCTTTTTCAGCCTCATGGCCTGACTAGAAGCTATCCAGAAATCATTCGTATCGCATCTATTCTGCGGCCCAATCATGGCGCAATAGCTCCCTCAGCGATAGCTGACCAAGGACGCCACTTCGAACCCGTTGGCACGAATCAACTGACTGCCGCCTAATCCAGGTAGATCAATCAGGGCTAAAATCAGAATATTCTGCTTCGCCACAGCGAAGTGCTCGTTCAGCAGCTCAGCACAAGCGATCGCTGTGCCGCCTGTGGCGATCAAGTCATCAACAATAACCACCTTATCTTGACGAGTTAACGTCGTATTTTTTTGGATCTCAAGCGCTGTACTGCCATATTCCAAATCGAACGCCCGACTAAAAGCGGCGTTAGGCAATTTACCCGGCTTCCGCGCCAGCACGAGCGGCAGCGCTAAATCTCGGGCAAGCGGTCCCGCAAAAACAAAACCTCTACTCTCAATACTCGCGATGACTGTAGGATCAAACTCAGCGCAGAGCTTAGTCATTTCATGGCTCGCTCGCGCAAAGGCAGTTGGTGCTTCAAGTAAGCTGGTAATATCGCGGAACGTCACCCCATCGATGGGATAGTGCTCTACNGTTCTAATATAGGGCTTTAAATCAAAGGGGTCGCTCATAGCCAACATCTCATATCAAATGGTTACCTAACCGCGAGCCAGTCTAGGTTGATGCGATGGTATCAACACACCGAAGCATTTCTCGTTGGTACGACTTACCGCGTTCGTTAAGCAGATCGATCGGGTTCAGGGCAGTCGGCACATAGGCAAAGCCTATTCGATGTTCGGGGTGCCACTGAAACAGCGAGCCACCCAGACCCATCCAACCATAAAAACCGCCGCGCCCCGCGTTGAGGCCTTTCTCGAACGTACCTTTGGCAGCATCAGACTCATTAAAAGAAGCCAACCCGCCCTGCGTAAAACGGGTGTTCATTAGCATCATCGTTCGCTCAATTGGTGCTGCATGCAGCGCATCATGCCCNGNTTTNCCCANCACAATTTGCCCCTGAATTTGCCCGCCGTTCGCCATGGCCGCGGCGAGTTTCGCAAGTCCCCGCGCCGAACACTTGGCTCCTGCAGAGGGTATTTGCGCAGGCAGGTAGGCGGGTGAATCAAAAATCCCAAAATTTTCTTCTTTCATACCATCCAGCGGCATTGGCAGCTTGGCACGGGCACCGCCTGAGAACGCAGCGATTAATCTACGCGCCCTGTTGACTAACTCCGAAGGTGTTAGACCAATCTTGCGGGCCTGTGAACCCGGCGAAACACTGTCTGAAAGCTGCGCCATAAGACTACGCGGCTGCACCCGGCAGACTCTGCGCGCTTCGTCTTCGGTGACATCGAAGTATACGTCTACACCAAGTGGCTCACTGATTTGCGCGCGCAAGTACTCGCCGAGGGTTTTGTTGCTCGGCTCTATGCGACGAAAAATCTCATTGACGATCCAGCCACGAGTGATCGCATGATATTCTCGGGCAGACTCGGCATCAGGAAACTGCAGCGGGTGCTGNTCTAAAACACTGCCCACACTATTTTGNCGCAGCGCTGACGTTTCTAGCTGGGCGGCAGATAATGTTACGTTTAACTGCGCAAGCCCTCCCTCATGCCGCATCACATCGGCTACCGTCAGCGTGTCTTTACCTGCACCAACAAATTCTGGCCAATACGCGGATACAGGCTTGGTGAAATCCAATAATCCTTGATCAGCAAGCATAGCCATCAAAATTGACTCAAGACTCTTGCCACTGCTGAAGACATTTACTAAGGAATCAGCCGAAAATTCGTCGGCGCCGGACGTGGCCCAGAGATCAACCACCCGCTCCTCGCCCAAATAAATACAAAGTTGTGCGTTTTTATCTCTAGAGGCCGTCAGAGACTGCTGAAAAAGTTGGCGCACAGGCTCAAAAGCCGGTTTAACTTCGCCGTTGATAAGCATTTCCGCCGCTCCTATGCAAAATAAAATGATTCTTTGTCACNGTAGCCTGCTGACGGAGGCGCAATGTTAGTAGCAACATCCAACGGGCGCAGGCCGATGGCCGTCTCGCAGATTGTTGCAGCCCCTCCAAGCAATTTGCCCAATGCGCCAAAGCCCTTTACCGAGCCAGACAGAAACGCATCGGCGCAAATGCAACGGACTAGAGCACAATTGATTCCCATTCAGTTAGAGCGCTATCCAATCGACCTACCATGTCGTGCACTTCGTCGGTAGTAATGGTCAGCGGCGGCGACAGCCACGAGGGGATACCGCGCTTGAATGCGGCTTGCCTTCGAGGACCATATAAACTCCCATACATGACTAATCCATGCTTTAAAGTAATCGCCGAATAAAGTTTCTCAGCTTGCAGTGAGGGGTCGAAAAACTCCAAGCTCTGCTTATCCTTAATTAACTCCAGAACCATCATCAAACCCCAACCGCGTACATCTCTGACCGTTGGATGTGCCAGCAGCGTNTCTCTGTAGGAAAATAGAACCTCGCTTTGCTTTCGACAATTTTCCAACAGTTCCTCGTCACGAATGATGTCGATCAATTCGGCGCCCGCCGCGCAGCCCAAGGGATGCCCACCATTAGTNAATCCGTGGATGAAATGCGTCTCGCCGGCCTCGAAAGGCGCATTAATCTCAGCAGAAACCGCCACTGCACCGAAAGGGATATAACTGCTGGCGATACCCTTGGCCAGCGTCATAATGTCTGGCACAACGTCGTAGTGATCCATAGCAAACCACTCGCCCGTTCGACCAAAGCCGGTGACGACTTCNTCAGCGATCAGCAGAACATCATAGCGGTCGCAAATCTCGCGTATTGTTTGCCAATAGCTGGCGGGCGGCACCACCGCATAATCGGCACCGCAGCCGTGCGGTGTCGCAAGAAATGCGGCAACGGATTGAGCCCCTTCATAATGGATCGCCGTTTCCAGAGCTTTAGCACACTCAACACCCCACTCCTCCCTGCTCACGCCTTCCGGTCGGTCAAAGTCTGAATANTGCCGAATGTGCGGCCATTTGGGGATCATCGGCATAAACGGTTTGTGAGAACCCGGCGACCCTGAGGCACCCAGCGTGGCCAACGTCATACCATGATAACTGTCGTGGACACTGACGATCTTGTACTTATCGGGGTTTCCGCGTGAAATCTGCGCCTGACGTGCCACCTTGAAGGCCGTCTCAACCGCTTCTGAGCCTCCAGAAACTAGGAAGATATGATCTAAATCTCCAGGCGTTATCTCAGCCAGCTTCCTACAGAATTCCGCGCGCAGCGGATCAGCAAGAACTGGATGGGTGTAAGCGTATTTGTCCAACTGATTCGCGATAGCGGCTTTCATGCGTGGATGGTTGTGCGGCAGATTGACCGCAAACGGGCCACCAGACGCATCGAAATATCGGTTGTCTTGATCGTCGTATATGTACACCCCTTCGGCACGCGCAATCTGCACATTCATCGGATGGTATGAAAAGATGTGACGATAGTCGCCTTCAGGATGTTGATAATCGGGTAAGTTTTGCCCTGCTACGTTCATAGATCCCCCCTCAGTTTTCAGCTTTACTCGCAAACTAGCATTCTAAGTAGACGCTTGTCAGCATATTCATAGCAAAGTAGCCTACTTAAAGATTGGTTCTATCCGAGCCAAAGAGGGGGGCAGACCTATGACTCAGCGCGAACTACAGATCCGTCCTGCGGACGCGCCGTGTGAGGACCTGGCAAAAATCCTTGAAAGCGACGGCTGTGTCGTACTAAAGGACTTTGCTTCGAAATCCCAAGTAGACGCCCTCAATAACGAACTGCGCCCCTTTATCGACGCCACAATGCAGTCTAAAAGCGACTTTAGCGGGTTCAAAACTACCCGNACCGGCGCTCTGATCGCGCGCTCGCCGCGCTGCCGTGAATTGGCCATTGACCCTCGGATACTGGATCTCGTAGAAACCTTTCTGGCACCCTACGCGAATACTTTCCAATTGCATCTCACCCAAGTGATTCGCGTGCTGCCCGGCGAGACGGCCCAGATGCCCCACCGCGACCGCTGGGCTTGGAGTCAAATCCAACTGCCGCCGGACGTTGAACCCAGGGTGAATCCTGTGCTTGCCGAACTCATGAGCAAAATCGAGCCGCAACTCAACATAATGCTCGCCCTCACTGAGTTTACCGAGGCGAACGGAGCCACGCGCATAGCGCCAGGGTCACCCGGCCTTCCGGATGACGCACAGCTACCCGAAGAGGCTTTCGTTGCGGCCGAAATGGCGCCCGGCTCNATGCTTATTTTTACCGGCTCGGTCATCCACGGTGCCGGTGCCAATACGAGTCAGAATGATCGAATAGGACTTAATATCGACTATACCCTTGGCTGGCTTCGCCAAGAGGACAACCAGTATTTGTCTTGTCCGCCGGCAATCGCCAAGGATCTAGACCCTAAGCTTCAAGAGTTGCTAGGCTATGCCGTAGCCGGCCCGTCGCTTGGATATTTCACGCCTCCATTGCCCCTAGGTGAGGACTTGAGCTCGCCACAAAAAGCACTTGAGTACGCATCACGCAACACCCAACTCGAAAGCGATGGTCGACTGCTGATCGGAACGGAACTGAATTCAATAAAATAACGGGATCAACCCATGAAATTAGACGGCAAGGTATCACTCATTTCTGCATGCGGCAGAGGTATAGGTAAAGAGGTCGCATTAACACTGGCTAAAGCAGGCTCTAATGTCGTAATCAATTCGTTCAGCAGTGAGAACACTCAAGCGCTCGCGAACGAGATCGAAGGATTAGGCGCAAAGGTAGTGTCTGTGGCAGGCGATATAACGAAGTCTTCGGTAATCCTTGAAATGGTCAGTGCCGGCATCGACGCATTCGGCAAGATCGATATCCTAGTTAACAATGTTGGTGGCGGTTCGGCCGATGAAATTGTCGACCAAGACAATCCTCTTGCCGAGGTAGAGGCGATATGGGACGGCACCTATGCCATGAGTCTGAAAGCGCCAGTGCTGATGTGCGAAGCTGTGATGCCTCACCTTATCGAGAGAAAGTCGGGCAAAATAATTAACATGTCATCTCTGGCCGGCCGGCCGGGAATGCCTCACGTCGACCTTGTCCCCTTATCATCCAGTTACCACAGCGCCAAAGCCGGATTGATTCGCTACACCCAATTGCTTGCGGATCAACTGGGTCGCCACAACATCAACGTGAATGCGATTTGCCCCGGAATAATTTATACAGACGGTTGGCGAGATCTTTCCGAAGCAATGGTCGCAAATCACCCGGAGTACAAAGGTGAGGATCCACGCCAGTGGTTTTTAGGCGTTGCCGAAGGCAGATATGCCGGTGAAGGTATGCCCCAAACCCCGCTGCGACGCGAGCAAACCACCGCGGATATCGCCGAAGCGGTGTTATTTCTGGCCTCCGATGCAGCTGCAAACATTACGGGACAAACCCTTAATGTGGATGGCGGAATGGCGAAGGATTAGTGCGCTCATTAAGGGTCTGCGCACTGAATTGATCCGCATTACAGGATTTTAGGCTGCAGCACAGAGCGATCGACTGTTACTCGCCCTCGCCTGAGTTAAGCCGCCTACCAATTCTCGGTCCAAGGTCGCAAGACGACCTCAAAGGCCCAAGTCGATCGGTGTTGTCGATGTAGATCCAGATAAACTTCCGCGATGCGATCAGGATGGGCCATATTGTCGTCCACCGTTTCGCCGGCTAAACGATGCGCTCGCGAACCATCCTCGTGCTCCCAACCGATCGCCGCATCAATCGGCACGTGCGCTATATGGATTCCCTTCGGCATGAGTTCCCTTGCCATACTTTGCGCCAGACCCGACTTACCATGCGAAGCCGCAGCAAAAGCCCCACTAAGTGGATAGCCTTTTAAGGCAGCACTGGCATTCGTAAAAATAATGGATCCGCGATGCTCCACGTCAGTATCGTTCGCAAGCATGCGCTTAGCGGCTTGTTGCGCAACCAAAAAGCCGCTGAATGTTGAATTTTTCAACGTTTCAAGCACGAGGTGAGGATCGACTTCCGTTATCGGCTTGCGGAAAACTTCTGCCGACCTACCGTCGATATTGTGCACCACGAGCCGTGGCGTGCCTAACGTCTCATCTACGGTCTGAAACAAATTTTCGACAGCGCTAGGATCGGCCGCATCGCACTGAATTAATTGAACGTCGAAGTCACTTGCGAGGCGTGCCAAAGCAGATTTTTCGATATTTCTCGCAGCCACTGCCACGCGCATACCACTTTCGGTGAAAAGTCTGGCGCAACTCGCGCTGATACCAGGGCCACCACCCACAATTAAGGCAATTTCATCACGTCCCGTCGTACTCACTAGATCACCTCCATAAGCCTGTCTGTCAGAAACTAAGCGCAATTCTGCCACAGTGGACAGTGCCTATTAAGGACTGTCTATTCATGCAATGGTGTTCGCTAGATCAAGGAATTAGCCAAATTTATCGAGCAATAGGTGCCCTCAGCCGCAGTGGTTTGATCGCAATAAACCCGTTCAATAACCGGCTCAAACGGCACGGCCCATGGGGTATGCTTATGGCCTAGTTTCTGGGGGTGGCCGACTATGAGCACAATTGACAACGCAATTTCCAACGAGACACTTGGGTTCGATCCCAATGCGCTTGCCGAGCGCTACGCGGAAGAACGCGACAAACGCATCCGCCCAGATGCTGAAGCACAATTCGTGCAGCTTGCGCACGATTCGCCCTTTACGAATAAATATCTGGAAGAAGACCCCTACTGCGAACCGCTGGAGCGTGCGCCCATTAAGGATGAGCGTGAGGTGATCGTGATCGGCGGCGGATGGGTCGGCATGCTCACCGCGGCACGCTTGGTTCAGGCCGGTATACGCGATATACGCATCGTTGAGAGCGGCGGTGACTTTGGCGGCACTTGGTACTGGAACCGCTATCCGGGCGCACAGTGCGACATCGAGTCTTACAGTTATCTGCCGCTGCTGGAAGAAACCGGCTATGTACCCAAACTACGATTTTCCTACGCCTCAGAGATTTACGAGCACGCCCAGAGAATCGGCAGGCATTTTGATCTCTATAAAGATGCGGTATTCCAAACCTGGGTCACGGAGATGCGCTGGCTTGATGACGAGTCGGTGTGGCTGGTAACCACCAATCGCGGCGATGAGATGCGGGCGCGCCATGTCTGCCTTGGTACCGGTCCAGCGAACCGGCCGCGTTTGCCGGGCATCCCGGGTGTTGAGAAATTCAAAGGCCATTCATTTCATACCTGTCGCTGGGACTACGACTACACCGGAGGCGGTCCGGACGGCGGGCTTACGGGTCTGGCCGACAAGACCGTTGCCATTATCGGCACCGGCGCCACGGCAGTGCAATGTGTTCCGGCATTGGGTGAGAGCGCGAAGCAACTCTATGTATTTCAGCGCACGCCATCGTCGGTGGACGTGCGCAATAACGCAGAAACCGATCCAGAGTGGGCCAAGAACCTCAAGCCTGGCTGGCAAAAAGAGCGACAGAAGAAATTCGGCGAGGCATTTTTGGGCGGACCGATNGATCCAGCTTTTGCCGATGACGGCTGGACCCGGCTGACGCGTAATCTGAAGGATTTAGCCAGCCAAGCCGAAGGAAAAATTCCCGGTTTGGTGCAAATTGCCGATTTCAAAACCATGGAAGAAATCAGAGGGCTGGTTGATGACGCCGTGCAAGACCCTGAGGTTGCCGACAAACTGAAGGCCTACTACAACCAATTCTGCAAACGCCCTACGTTTAATGACTTTTATCTCGACACGTTCAATCGGCCCAACGTGGAACTGGTGGATGTCAGCACCACACAGGGCGTAGAGGCGATCACTGAGAACGGTATCGTAGCCAACGGCAAAGAGTACCCTGTTGACTGTATTGTTTATGCCAGCGGTTTTGAAATCACCTCAAGTTATGAGCGGCGCCTTGGCATTCCGATCTTTGGCATCGGCGGCAAATCGATCTACGAACATTGGCAAGACGGTATGCGCACCATGCATGGTCTAATGGTTAGCGACTTCCCGAACTTGTTTTTATGCGGCGGCGGTTTTGTCTTTCAACTTGGCGCCAACTACGCACACGGCATCGATGTCCAAGCTGGACACGTCGCTTATACAATCAGCGAGTTGGGCAAACGCGGTATCANAGCTGCAAACGTATCGGTTGCAGCCGAGGAGCATTGGATTGCCGATCAGCTTGAAACCAAGGGCGGCGGCTTCGTACTTGGGGGGTCGCCAGACACCTGTACACCAGGCTATTACAACCAGGAAGGGGCCGCTAAGCGTTACCGCAATGTTCGTCGCGAGACTTACAGCAAGGGCGTTGGCGCTTACATGAAATTGCTGAGGCAGTGGCGAGAAGATGGCGCGCTGGAAGGTCTCGAACTGAATTAGTCGCGGTCAAACTGCATAAAGTCCTCCGTCTATCAGCCCTTAGAGCCGATCGCTATAGAGTCTTGTGCGGACGCACGCCAGCAGGCTTAATTTAGATTCGAAATTAAAAGAATACGAACGATCTCACGACAACGTTTTTCCTGCACCGTGCATCCTCAGGTGCTGTGGAATCAACACATGCGGAGTGAAAAGACCACCGAGACACAGAACCATCGGTTACTGAGTCGTAGCACTTCAGCATTGAGACCTCGTTAGGCTGTTGTTGCGGCAACCAATACCATTCATGNTCAGGCCGATAAGTGAAGCGCGTCGTCTCGCCTACCCTGTCGTCATAGACACGATAATTGTTGATATAGGGTTGGTCGGAAAATGAGGGCCATGCGCACAATACGAAGGGATTTTGCTCCACCGTCTCCATTGGCTTAGCCAGATTNATTGACATGAATCTCCGCGACATTTTCTTATCTGCTTGCGCTTGTGTGAAATTCTGCGTTCTACCGAAGTTTCTCAAATTCTGCGTTAGCAATTCCCGACACCGAACCCGACCACTATTATCGTTCAAGTCATTATGGACAAGATTCGCGTAGCTCGCGTTCACACCGGGATTCTTTTTGTCCTGATCTTCCGTTCGATCGCCTTGGTATTCTTTATCAAAGACATCGTGGTTATAGACTAAGGCATCTACTGCGTCGGGAAAGAACTCGAGAAGCAATCTCTCAATCTCCGGGTAAAAGACACGTTCCACCTCTTCGGCATCGTAGAAATTCTCGCACTTGGACTCACAATGGGCCAAAGACAACCCCAGCCTATCCATGCATTCGGAAGTCATCGGGTTCAGACCATTGTGATACTCAGAGATGCGCCGAGCGTCNCGCAAAACCTGTGGGAAGTAGAGGCTCCTTCTTGCGTTATCGCGCTCATCCTTAGCCAAAGCGGCCGCATCGCCTTGCCGAGAAGGGTCTTTCCACAACGCGTTTGATGAAACTATCGAGTAAGAAGGTGCTTCGAATATCGTATATTTTAGCGGCAGCGCTACACCACCCTCCGGCACGGCAATTGCGGCCGCCTGGATATACTCCATACATTCAGCATATCTACGAAATCCTTTACCCCACTTAGTGTCGATGGGACCCGGCGGGGCATTCTCGATGAGATCAATTGTTTGTTGACCCTCCCCAGAGGCAATTTGTAGCAACGCATCTTCGGTCGCTGCTTCGGTGCCCGCATCGCCATTTACGTCCTTTGAAAGATACGACCTCCCACCGTTTGCCGCGATAGGCAAAGCCTGCCCAGCCGTGAGTTGCAGTTCGGGCACAAAAGCTTCGGACCCCGGTGCAACACGGTTGTTTCTATCATCTTTAACAAAATTCACAACTACCCCCCCAAAGGACCCCGTCCAAGAAAAAAGTTACTCGCTGCAGAAATCTATAATCCGAGCGTATCAGGTTACCGATTTGACTTTTTCACTTAAAGCTTCTTCGCCAGCGAAAATCGATAAAACCGCCGGCATGCCCTCTGCTACGAGGGTCCAAGTCGCTTCCTTGGAAACAGACCAAACTTCCCCGGTGTCGGTGCCAACCAAGACACCTCCTATTTCATCAGGATCAACAGTTAATCCATGGAAATTGGCAGCAGACGGCGAATGCTTTTTATCACACAACGATCGCCAATCCCGACCTTCGTTGTCGGATCGAAACAACATGGCCTGAGCACCACCTTCATCCTTAAAACTCGAAAAAGCCGTCGGCGCGCTGGCCACAGTTAAGCTAAACGGAACTCTCGAATCTATGCACATGGGGCGTGAATATCTTGGCGTGATGCGGTTCCAAACATAGTCCCAATTATTACCAAAGTCCTCGCTTCTAAAGACCCCGGCATTACCTTCAACCATTTCGGCAACNCCATCTAATCTTCCGTAGCCGGTCGAAGCGAATAACACCCCACGCTTGGTGGGATGAGGGAAAATCATATGTAAGATCNGGGTTACCGCCTGGNGCAGTGAACGTCCAAGTAGCGCCNGCATCATCGCTGTACATAATTCCACCCACTTCAACGCCAACCCAAAGCACATCCGCGTTGTCAGCATCCGTTACGATTGCTCTGGCCTGGCTAGCCATTGGCGGTTCAACAGGTATACACCAACCTTGTTCTGCGACGACTCGCGAGAACGATTCAAGTTTTACCCAAGTGTCACCACCGTCGCTGCTTTTGAAAAGCGCTGCTGGATAAGTCCCCGCATAAAGAGTGCCGTCCACAGCGCGACGCACCTGCCATACGGTATAGTCGACTAGTTTGGGGGCTGACCAATGAGCACCAAAATCTTTGCTCACAAATAAGCCTTGGCCTGTTCCTACAAAAATATCGTGATCGAACCTAACGACTTCCCGAACACCTTTCGCATTCAGAATCAGATTTGCCGACCCATTTTCGATCTCGAATAAGCCTTTTGATGTGCCGGCTAAGATTTTCATTCTACCCCTCCTACGTCCTCACCCAATTGCAGCCATCCCATTCCTCTGACTGAACGAGACACCTCAATCAGTTTGTAAGGCCTAAGACCTAACGCTGCTCCAAATAAGACCAATTCAGTTACCGCTATGTTTGCGTTCAACATGACCTGAGGTCTTCATGCTGTATTGTTTTGATCAGCCGTCTAATCAGGGTGAGGCCCCGATGCCGCCACACGCTCGCGACGTTCCTGCAAAGCCGCCTGNACGACAGCGAAGTTACTTCTGGTAAGCGTATATTTACTGATTAAGTAAGCAGGAATGAGTAACAGCGAGTTCACGACAATCGCATCGGTTATCGCGAGGCGGAATAAGACATCTTCACTGATTTCAGTTTGCCCCTGACCGGCAGGAAAACCAATAAAAAACTCCAATAAGAAGCCACCGATGATGACTCCAAGGCTGCCGACGGCCTTCGTAGAAAAAGCGACGCCAGCTGCAAACACTCCCTCCTGACGCTGCCCCGTTTTTAACTCCTGATCATCAACTAAATCAGAGATCATCGAGAGAAACATAATTGCTGTTAGCACTGCAAAGAACGCGTTTGCCGCCGCAATCATCGTAATTGCAGGTAAGAAAACCGGACTTTCATATTCAGGGAAAAGCCCGCTCAATCTAGCGGTTACCCCAACCATGCTCATAATCATGCCGCCAACTAACGCTAACCCCAGCGCGTGGTGTTTTTCAAAACGTCCTTGAAAATTGATTGCCAGCAGCACAGCACCTAAGGGGCCGATAAGCGCAAACAACGAGATCAGCCCAAGATCTTCGCCTTTTAATTCCCAAAAATAGGTGTTCACATACATGTCGAAAAAACCTAGAACGCCGATTACTCCAAAATTTACGAGGGCTCCCGTCAAGAGCAATGCGAAATTACGATTACTTAGCGCCGATCGAATAGAACGGAGGAGATAGCCTAGACGGAAAACCTCAGCATGCTGATTTTGATAAAAGTATTGAATCTGGTCTCGAGTGAAGTGAGTAGTAATCAAACACCACATTGTAATTAGTCCGCCAAGCATTGGCGCGAAGAAGGCATAGTTTTCAGGGTTTAGCTGTCCCTGCGCATACGCCTCCGATTCGCTGAATACGAAGTTGAAGACAAGGTATGTATATAAGCCTGCTAAAGAGTAGCCAACAAGCTGGCGCCAACCTACGATCACGGATCGTTCAGAGTAGCTGTCAGTCAACTCTGCCGTCATCGCACTCCACGGGACACTGAAAAAAGTAAACGTGAGTCTGCTAAGTATCAGGAAGCTGAGCAGCCACACGATCAATTCCGCCTCATCCAATCCTGACGGTGGCGAGAAAAGCAGAGCCATAAATATACCGAGAGGCACCGCGGCTGCGTACATCAATGGATGCCTGCGTCCGAGCTTCGATTTAAAGTTGTCCGAGTAAGCACCCACGATGGGGTCTGAAACTGCATCGAGAAGAAGCGCCAACCCCATTCCAATGGCGATCGTGCTGGCCGAAACCCCGAGAATTTGATTGTAATAAAGCGCCAGCAGACCGCCTATTGCACCATTCATATGGCTGCCAGGCATCTCTCCCAAGGCGTAAATTATCTTGGTCTTCAGGGGGACCTTGCCCGTGCGCTCTNGTTCGCGCCGAAATTCCGCTGTCGCCATGCCGTGCTCCCCAGGACAATAAGATTTAGTTCATCAAAGCCTCTAGGGGCGCCAAACCCAAAGCCTCGCGATGACGACTATGATAGTGCTGCAACGCAGGCTCATTTTTGCCGAAAACAAAATGGTCCTGTGCTCCGGACGCAGCGCCCGCTTGGACCGTCGTTGCTGCCGCATAATCCTCGTCGACNACGATTTTATTGAATCCCACGAACCTGCTTTCTTCTAGGGTATTTCTGCCTTCCTGTTGCAGGTGGTCAAGCAATTCCGGACGCATATAGTAGCTGTGGTGGGTTTTTGATTTTGCCGGATCCTCTGGATCTGGATACATCTTGAGAATATCGATGCCCGCCCTGTCGACCAAAAAAATGCAGTTGGGATAGAAAAAATAAACGTTAAGGGTTACGTCGCGATAGGGCCATTTTTCTATCGGTATCTCCTGTTCATGCAGATACTGAAAGGCCTCCTTACCGGCGAAGACCATCCGCCCATTTCTCTCAAAACGGTCCCAGGTCTGCAGATTGCCCACGATGTCATTAGCCAATGACGATTTGTGAAGAACATCAAAATGATAATTCTCGCCAAAAGTATCGATCGCTAATTTCCAGTTGATGTCGGCCTCGATGACTTGGGCCTCCGAAAAAAGATGCTCGTGCTTCAGCCAATTCTCAAACTCGCCGGAAAGACCGCCCATGACGTCGGCTTCAGTGAATGAATTTCCTACCGTCGGACGAACCCAAAGCATGCCATTGGCCTCAAGGCAGGGCAGTTCGGTTAGACCTAAGCCGTCTTTATCTACGCAACCAAAACTGGACTCTCGATTTATCGCAATCAGTTCGCCGGTATTGCTGTAGTTCCAAGCATGGAAAGGACAGGTGAAGCGTCGCTTCCTTCCCCGGCCTATTTCGGCAATCTGCGCACCTCTATGCCTGCAGACATTCAAAAATGCACGAAATCTGCCATCTGCGTCTCGCGTCAGCAAAAGCGGTTGCCCAGTTTCATTTGTAGCGAGGTAGCTGTCGTTCTCCGGTANGTCAGTGCTTAANCCCAGCAAAAGCGGCGTGTCGCGNAAAAATGTTTTCTTCTCCTGCCNCAGTCGCTCTCTATCCGTAAATTCATGAACAGGAACCTTAACGGCATTTTTCGCCGAGGCGCTTGTCTTCTCTATGAATCGACTGGAAAGCTGCGAGAGGATTTTTGTTTGCGTTAATGCATCCATAATTAATGTAAAGCTTCCGGTTTAATAAATATGTTCTGAAAAGATGAAAGATACGACCTTCAAAAATAATATCTAAAGCTGGGCCCAACAATGCCTAAATCGAGTCTGTTTGTAAAAATGGAAAAGGCCTAGCGGCTCGCATCACCTTCAGCTCTTCAGGCTTCACCTCAGTGCTCCCCTTAGGTCTACCCCATGCTGACTAAGTGAATCTTACCGGGATCCTTTAACTATTGGCGCTACTGACCTCTAAAATGCTTGCGATTCTGGCCAACTTCTACAGCTCTCAATACTAGCGTCGGCCAATCTGACAGTCGCTGGATTGCTTCTGCTCACGAAAGTTCTGGGCACTAATCTTCACGTTAAAGCGATCTAATACTGGACCAAGCGCAACATGATGTTGCCCTCTCCACGCGTATCAAAATAGCTGCTGCAGCCATCGGCACTCGTAGCTAAACAATTTACTCCCTTTGCCTGCAAGCGGTCAGTCTCTTCAGCTAGGTCAGTTACAGCAAACGCGATGTCATTCACCCCGTCACCCCGTAACCCTAAAGACTCGGCATAGATGCTGGTATCTGCTGCGGCGGCGAAAAAATCGAACACCAACGGGCCTACCGTAACACTCTGGGAACGGCTGCCTATCTNCGNATCACTGACGACATCGCTGGCCTCCGGAAAACCGATTTCTGCATAGTAGCCAACCGTGGCAGCAAGATCTTTGACGCCAATACCCACGCCCANAAAGCGCCANGGATTAACCAGCGGGTGTGATTCNTTGTTAGCTTTCCAAGCCTTTTCCCAGTCGGTGGCAGGCGGTCGCAGAGAAATCATCAAATCTCCATGCCTTCGAGTATCGAGGTAATTCTCGACGGTTTTGCCATTGACCAAAGCGTTAAACATTAGGTCACAGCCTTTTCCGAGAAAAAAATCGGTATCCGTTTCTACAGAGGGCGTATTGAAGCATATGTGATTTATACCCGGGCCTTTCCGAGCCAAATACTCACTCAGAAACATGCCTGGGCCAGGGCGCATGGGATAGCACTCCAGCTGGCAGTCGCCAATTTGGCTTTCGCCATCGTTAAAGGTGTGAGCACCCCCGGTCGTATAGGTGTTTGTTACAGGATCACCGTCAAGGGTTCGGTAGAAAGTCAGCGAACCCTCGCCCGACTCAAAGGGCAGTAAAGGCTGCGGCCCAACGCTCACGCCAACACCCATCGATTGGAAATGCCGCAAGGTGGCATTACGGTTACCGATGGTCATGCCTACATGATTAAGTTCCCAATCTTCGCCCATGCTCAACCTCTTTTTGCGATGCGTTACTGGTCAACTCCACATGGCTATCAAGGCTGCATTGCTAAGCGAGCTGTTAGCAAGTGCTGCCAATGGATCACCAACTCGCCTCAATAACTAAGCCATATAGCCGCCGTCGACGCAGAGAATAGCTCCCGTGACATAGCTCGCCGCATCAGAAGCCAAAAATACCGCGGCATTTGCCATTTCTTCGAAGGTCGCCACGCGCCCCAACGGCAGGCTTTCTGGCCCGGTGGACCAAGCCTCGAATTTTTCCTGCTCGCTCATTTCCGGCCGCGGCGGTGCGGGTTGTTTGGGCGCTCGATCCGGATTNTCGCGATAAAAGTCGCCAGCCGGGTGCTGTTCCCACTCAACCAGCGACGGCGCAATAGCATTAACGCGGACATTGGATGGGCCAAGATAACGGCTGTACTGGCGTGTCATCATAGCAATACCCGCTTTGAGAATAGCGTAGTTACCCATACCTTTATCCGCGTGCGCTTTCAGACCGCCGCGAGAGGTCAGATTGATAATGCTGCCGCTGCCCTGGGCCTGCATGATCGGCGCAACGGCCTGATGCGTATTCCAATACCCCTTTAAGTTAACGTCAGTTAATTCATCCCAGCCTTGATCATCAAGATCCAAGAGAGATTTACGGTGATAGCGAACCGCCACGTTCATAAGGATATCGATACCGCCCAATTCATCCATTGCCTGCGCCACAAGAGCGTCGACTTCAGATTTTTTGGAGATATCAGTTTTAACTGCGAGCGAGCGCCGCCCCATGCTTGCAATCTCGTCAGCAACAGACTGCAGCGCCCCATCTTCTTTATTCACGTCGGTAACGATTACATCCGCGCCGGCTTCGGCGAAACCAAGAGCGAAGCCCTTACCCATATTACGTCGACCACCAACTACAATGGCTTTCTTCCCTGCTAGCGAGAAATCTGCAAGCGCCATGTTCCCCCCGTCTTCAATATATTTCTTTAAGGTATCAGTATCACGCGCCCTACGGCTTGTCGAGATTCGATGTAAGCGTGGGCGGCAGCCGCTTCAGATAAAGGATAAGTTTGATCAATCGGCATACTCAGGCTACCGGAGCCCATTTGTGCGAGCAGACCGCGCATCATTTCCTGAGCACGGGGCGTCGCCATCTCGGCGCCCAAAAATACCCCGGTGAGGCTCTTATTTCCCGGTGCAAGACCAGCGATATCGATTTTGCTGAAGTCTCGACTGGCTGTACCTACGCTGACTATGCGTCCGCGACGCCCAGCCGAAGCAATGCTCTGCTCAAGCACCTTCCCGCCAACCGGATCGACCACCAAATTCACACCCTTGCGTGAGGTTAGACGCATGATTTCTTGGGTTAAATCCTGGGTAACATAGTTGATACCTTCGTCGAGACCGAGATCCGCAAGACGCGCCAGTCGTGCGTCGGACGAGGCAGTGGCGTAAACAGTTGCGCCGACTTGTTTTGCCAGTTGAATGCAAGCGATCCCGACACCGCCCGCGCCACCTTGCACAAGCACAGTTTCATCCGCCTGAAGACGACCAAATTCAAACAATGCGTCATGCGCGGTGCCATAGGTCACAGGAATGCACGCACCTAACTCAAAGGAGACACTGTCCGGCAAAGCCCAACAAGCGAAACTCGACACCACGCGTTGCTCGGCGTGGGAACCAGCCCCACCGAGCGTGGTAACGCGGTCACCCACGCTATAACCGTCCACTTCTTCGCCCACTTCCGCAATTACACCCGCNGCGGTGTAGCCGACTACCTGATCTTTACCACCGGTATCGATAAATGCGCGGGCGAGCACGTCACCCCCTTCAATCGAGATGGCCTTAACGTCAATTTTGACTTCTTTTGGACCACACAGTGGATCCGCTACTTCTTCGTAACGGAACACCTCGGGACCTCCGGGTTGGTTATAAACTACTGCTTTCATTTTAGGTTATCCTTGGTTGTGAACGATTTTACGGGCGAACACTCGATTGCCGCAATATGCTGATGACTAAAGCCACCTAATATTTGGGAGAAGAACCGATGGCGCACGACCTCATTATTCGCAACGGCCTGATCGTCGATGGATTACTCAATCCCGCCTATTTAGGCGATGTCGCCATCGACGCTGATACCATCACTGCATTAGGCAAAGTCGACGCCAGCGGGGCTAGGGAAATAGATGCTGAAGGCGCTGTTGTTACCCCTGGCTTTATCGACCTACACACTCACATGGACGCGCAGATTGGCTGGGATCCANTAGTCACCCCGGCATCTTGGCATGGCGTGACATCGATTTTAATGGGCAATTGCGGGGTCTCATTTGCACCTGTGCGTCCAGAGGATAAAGAACTCTTGGCGGCAATGATGGAGTCGGTAGAGGACATTCCACGCCAAGCGATTTTATCCGGACTCTCTTGGCAGTGGTCTAGTTTCGGCGAATATCTCGACGCAA
Source organism: Gammaproteobacteria bacterium (assembly GCA_002704325.1). GTDB lineage: Bacteria > Pseudomonadota > Gammaproteobacteria > Pseudomonadales > Azotimanducaceae > UBA4421. Next base: position 20,828 of record PAFJ01000031.1, read on the forward strand.
TTGAGCAATGTAAACCTGCAGTCAATGTCGCCGCTTTAGTTGGCCATGCTGCCACTCGGTTCTACGTTATGGGTGAACGCGCTGTTGAAGAGGCTCCAACAGCGGAGGACATCGTCCAAATAGCTAAACTTGCCGGGCAATCTATACAACAGGGCGCGGTCGGATTTTCTGTTAATCGCCTAAAGGCTCACCGACTTCCAGATGGNCGCTGCATTCCAGGCACCTTTGCTCCGGAAGAGGAGCTGGTTGCAATTGCGAAAGAAGTTGGGGCCGCCGGCGGCATTATGCAAAGCGTAATCGAAGCACATCCGTTAGACGAAGAAATGCGCATTATGCATAAGCAATTAGAAGCAGCTGGCACTCACATGCTCTTTAGCGCGCCCTGGCTGCCCGGCGCGGACGGCGCCAGTGCCTATCAACCTGCAATCGACTCAATGCGCGCGGCCGGTCTNAATATAACCGGGACCACTCAACCTCGTGCCGCTGGATTTTTGTCCGGCCTAAACACGGTCATACTGTTTAGCCTTCGATCAAAAAGTGAGAGCTGGCAAAAATTGCAGCGCACTCCGGTATCCGAGCGACTCGCTTTAATCAAAGATCAGGCTTTCCGGGAGCAACTCATTCAAGACGGCAAGGCCATGGAGCTAGCAGAGCACATCGGCCAGACCCTGTCCTCACCGAAGTTTGGCCTACCTTGCACGAAGACGTTCTGGATGGGCAACGAGGACCGACCTAACTACGCGCACCAGCCAGATCAATCCTTNGCGCATATCGCCGCGGCAGCTGGCGAACANCCCGTGGAAACCTGGCTGCGCTTACAGCTTGAATCTGAGGGCAAGGGTTTTTTCCACGTTCGATTCGTTAATGAAGACCTAACTGTGCTGCCTAACTATATGGGCGCTGATTGGGTTGTACCCGGTGTCGGCGACGCAGGCGCTCACGTTAGTATGATTATGGATGCAGGCTGGACCAGTTTCTTCATATCACATTGGTACCGAGATACCGGCACCTACTCTCTGGAAGAAACCATTCACATGTTAACCGCCAAGCAAAACCGCGTACTGGGTTTGGCCGATCGGGGCGCACTGGCTGTAGGCAAAAAAGCGGACATTAACGTCCTTGATATCAACCGAGTGGAAGAGCGCCAACCGGTGCGAGTGGAGGACTTCCCTGGAAATGCGCCAAGACTTATTCAACGCGGCGTGGGCTATCGCCAAACTCTGGTTAATGGCAAGGTCATATTAGAAAACAACGAGTTAACCGGAATACGCAACGGGGTGATGCTACGCAATAACGCGGGCNCCTAAGCAATTGAATAGGGGCACTGCTCGGCGCGGTAACCGCTGANCTTTTAACTGCATCCAGTATTCCTGGCGACCTACCACGTGTCGATGTAAGGATATTTCTTCTCCGTGCGCGGCGGCTTGGGCGGCACTCGCTTCAAGCTTTCAGCAACCCAAGAACGTGTTTCGGCAGGATCAATTACATCATCAATACCGCCACCCGCTGCCGCGTTGACGGCTTTGGCTGACTCGTAAGCTCGATCCACTCGAGTATTAAACTCGCTTGCGCGTTCCTCGGGATCCTCTATCGCCATCAATTCCTTGCGATAACCCAACTTAACCGAGCCTTCTATATTCATGCCTGCAAATTCTGCCGTAGGCCAAGCAACGGTAAAAAATCCCACCAAGGCGCTAGCGCCACACATGGCCTGCACCCCCAGCCCATAAGCCTTGCGCACAACCACACCAAAAAGGGGCGTAGTCAAATTGGCGCCCGCATTGAACATGCGTACACAGTGGCGTACTAGCGCGGTCGCCTCAACATCTGGGCCAACCATCATTCCAGGGCAGTCCATCAGGCTAAGGATTGGGATATCGAACGCGTCGCACAGCTGAATAAAGCGTGTGCCTTTATCAGCAGCATCCGAGTCGATTGCACCAGCAAGATGATGCGGATTGTTAGCGATNACCCCCATTGGCCGCCCTTCTACTCTTATGAAGCAGGTGATCACGCCAACCCCAAAACCGGCGCGAACCTCNAGTACGGANTCTANATCTGCCACCGTAGCGATGATTTCTCGCATATCGTAAAGACGCAGACGATTCTCCGGCACGACATGGCGCAATTTGCGCTGGTCTGGCGCCTCCCATGTATCCACCGAACCCTGAAAATAAGACAAGTACTGTTTGGCCACNCGCACCGCTTCCGCCTCATCGTCGACCAAAATATCGACCACACCGTTTGGCACCTGAAACGACATCGGACCCACTTCCTCTGGCGTGTAAATACCGAGGCCGCCACCCTCGATCATTGCTGGACCGCCCATGGCAATGGTCGAGTCCTTGGTCGCGATAATCACATCACAACAGGCGAGCAGTGCGGTATTGCCAGCAAAGCAGCGGCCGTGGTTTACACCGATCATAGGCACCGCGCCAGAGAGCTTCGAAAACTGAGTGAACGTATGGGTATCAAACGCCACCGCAGGGCCAGTGGAATCATCACCCGGGCGCCCACCACCGCCCTCGCCGAAAAGCACGATTGGCATACGAAACCGCAGGGCTAACTCAAACATCCGGTCCTGCTTGTAGTGNTTACGCGCGCCCTGAGTCCCCGCCAGCACTGTGTAATCGTAGTGCACTACCATAGCGCGTGCGGCTTCGTCACCAAACAGATCCGCGTTTATAGTGCCTGTGCCGGCTACCACCCCGTCTCCTGGAGTACGCTCACGTAAGGTCTCCATGTCTTGACGCTTATGCTGACGCGCGACCACGAGCGGCCAGTACTCCTTAAACGAATCAGGATCCATCAACTCGGAGATATTTTCNCGCGGCATCCGACCACCACGCGCATGGCGCTTAGCCACCGCTTCTTGCCGATTTTCATCAAGTGTAAAAGCGTGGCGATCAAAGTTTTCCTGCAAATCGTCGCGGATATGATCAAGGTCAACGGCCTCTGATTCAGCCACCTGACCACCGGTCACCGCGGCTTCCTCAACAAAAACGATGGGATACGCCTCGCGCACCACATCACCGGCAGCCATGGTCACCTGACGCACAATGCCGTCGTGCTCTGCAGCAATGACGTGTTCCATCTTCATGGCTTCAACCACCGCTAATTGCTGACCTGCGCGCACTTCATCCCCAGCAGCAACATCGATGCTGACAATTGTGCCCTGAATAGGCGAACTCACTGCGCTGGAACCGTTGGGGCCAGCTATGGCCGGCGCAACCTCGGCTACGGCGCTTTGTCGAGATTTAACTTCAGCATCATGGGCGAATAACGCCAACGGATCTGATGTATCGACTTTGGCACCAGCAAAGCCACTTCCCACAGGCTCCGCCTGAGCTCCTAAAAACCGCTGCCGTGCCTGCGCCGGCGCTGCCAGCGATGCCATGTTTACATCAACCCATCGGGTGTGAATGTCGCCACTTTGAAAATCAGCGTGGCTAATTAAGTTCATCAAAAATTCGATGTTGGTATTCACGCCCTCAATCCGAAACTCGGCTAGCGCGCGCAGAGTTTTCGCACAAACAGCCGTAAAATTCGGCGCGCTATGTCCAACAATCACCTTCGCTAGCAGAGAATCGAACGCCGTCGACGTCTGATAGCCCACATAGCCAAAGCCATCTACTCTGACACCAGGGCCGCTCGGCGGCTCATAGGCATTCAAAGTTCCGGAACTAGGCAAAACACCACCATCGGCGCCCAGCGTTTCCATGTTTACTCGCGCTTGAACGGCAAATCCGCGTGGTTGTGCGGGCGCAGCTAAACCCAAAGATTCAAGACTTGCGCCCATAGCTACCTGTATCTGGCTTTGGACCAAATCAAAGCCTGTAACCGCCTCGGTAACCGTATGCTCTACCTGAAGCCGAGCATTCGCCTCGATGAACACAAATTCGGGAGATTCAGATGAAGTGCTCACAAGGAACTCAAAAGTACCCAGACTTTGATAGCTCTCCTGCTCCGCAAATTTAGTGGCGGCTTCAATAATGCGAATCCGCAGCGCATCGTCTAGCGCCGGTGCGGGCGCTATCTCTACGACCTTTTGATTACGCCGCTGCGCGGAACACTCGCGCTCGCCAAGATTGCTCACCGAGCCAAGTTCGTCACCGATGATCTGCACTTCAACATGGCGAGCCTTAGGCATAAATGCTTCGACATAGACGTCCGAAATGCCAAACGCAGCCTTGGCTTCGGACTGGCANCGTTCAAATAAAGCTTCTAACTGATCGCTTTCGGTCACAGCACGAGTACCTCGACCGCCACCACCGGCCAGCGCCTTAATCATGATTCCATCGGGATGTTCCTTATAGAAGGCCTGCGCCTCTGCTAGGGTGACCGAGCGATCGAGCCCAGGCATCACCGGCACACCAGCCGCTATCGCCGCGGCACGGGCACGCGCCTTGTCTCCAAACAAACTCAAGTGCTCAGCGCTGGGNCCTATAAACTTAATCCCTGCATTGGTACACAGTTGGGCAAAGGCGTCCTGCTCGGAGAGAAAGCCATAGCCTGGATGGATCGCGTCGCAATCAGCCTGCTTAGCAGCAGCTATAACGCCCTCCATATTGAGGTAGGCTGCAGCACCTGCGCCTTCCAGCCGAATTTTTTCGTCCGCGATCTGCGTATGCAAACTGAGCGCGTCGTCGTCTGAGTAAACCGCNACGGTACGTAACCCTAAATCTTGCGCAGCTCGCGCAATGCGAATCGCAATCTCACCGCGATTTGCAATCAAAATCCCCCTAAAACTCATGNNGAACCTCCGTNTTACTTTCTTCTAATNTAACTAGTAGTAGCCCAACGTGCCCGTGACCTTAGCTGCAACTAATGCGTTGTAGTCGTCCTCTGAGAGNCCAAGCTCCTCAACCAAAACCTCGCGGCTGTGCTCACCCACTCGGGGTGACGGCTTTAAGTCCAGCGGCGCTGAAGCAGAAAAATGCCAAGGCTCGGATGGCAACAAAGACGGTCCGCCTTCGGCATGATGAACACTCTGGATAAAGCCACTTTGGCACAAAGCACTGCCTTTGTTCGTATAAAGTTCATGCAAAGGCATGACTCGAGCCGCGACCACGCCCGCGCGACACAAACGTATTTCTAGGTCGTGCACATCTTGGGTGAGGCACCACGCCGCCAGCAANGTTTCCAATTGCTCCTCATGCTGTTTGCGGAATGCCTCTGATGACCATACTGACTCTCGCAAAGCGCCGCCAACGATATTCGCCAGAGCATGCCACTGTTGCTCTGACTCAACTGCAAGCGCCAGCCATTGATCGTGCTGACACTGAAAATAGTTGTGTGGCGCCATTCGAAGGTGCCGGTTGCCGGCAGGCCCGGGCACCTCACCGGTAAGCTGATATTCCATCAAAGCGTCACCACAGACCGCGGTCATCGCCTCCATCATGGCAAGATCAACGCGCTGAGCCTCGCCGGTTCGATCGCGTTGATGCAATGCGGCCATCACCCCACTTGCCACCATGTATCCTGACAGCGGGTCGGGGTAAAGACCTGCGGTGTTCATACCTGGGTCGCCAGCATAGCCATGGAGCGAGGAAAAACCCGACATAGGTTCGGTGCTGGCACCGTTTGCAGGGTAGGCACTAAAAGGACCACTGGTTCCATACCCGGAAATAGACGCCCAAATCATGCCGG
>PAFJ01000032.1 GCA_002704325.1 Gammaproteobacteria bacterium
CGAACATGGAGAAACGATCGAGGTTGTAGTCAACATTTCGTCAATCGGTAAGTTTTAGCCGGCCAGATCTTGCTGGAATATTCGTAACCTGCTGAAAAAAATAAAGAATTTTTGTGGCACGGCATTTGCTTGCTCCATGGCAACTGTATGACCAACGAGTGCAAAAAGAGATCATGTACGAATCACAACCCATCGAGCTTTTTTGGGACAACAGCGCTGATCTAGATGCTCAGACTGTTACTGCGCTGAACAGCGGCGGCTTTCGTGCCCGCCCGATNGCGCTAAGCCAACTCANTAATCAGCTGGTNNANAACGAAGCCGGCCCNCGNGTGGTGTGNGTTCAAGGTCGNCCCGGTACGCTGGAGNCCCATCTNCGNGCGCTGCGCGATGTGCTTGGCCCTCGNNTTTATCTTATTTTGCGGGTCGACAAGAGTGATCTAAATACGGCCATCGCGGGGGTTAAGAGCGGGGTTGATGATGTGGTTACCGCAGATGCGGACTGTGGGGTTTGGCAGAGTGTTGCTGCTTCCGCGCGTTTGCGTCTGCTCAAGTACGAATCCTACGTTTTTGTGGATGAGACCAGCCAGCAACTATTGGCTTTGGTAGAGCGCGTGGGCGCATCCGAAGTCACCGTGTTGCTGCAAGGCGCTACGGGCTCTGGTAAAGAAGTTTTNGCGCGCCTTACCCATGACTTCTCACCGCGTCGGGAAGGTCCCTTTGTGCCGGTGAACTGCGCGGCGCTCCCAGAGAATCTTGCTGAAAGTCTTTTATTTGGCCATGTAAGGGGCGCCTTTACCGGTGCCACTCGCAATACCGAAGGGTTTTTTACCCAAGCCCAAGGCGGCACCCTGTTTCTTGATGAGGTGGGTGAGCTGTCACCCCAGTTGCAAGCCAAGTTATTGCGGGCGATTCAGGAAAAAGAAGTGCTGCCGGTGGGCTCTTCTGAATCCCACAAAGTGGATGTGCGTATTGTTTCCGCCACCAATCGAGATTTGCGCTCTGGTGCGCTAGACAATCCCTTTAGAGAAGACTTGTACTTCCGCATTAGTACTTTTCGCATAAACGTGCCCAGCTTGATTGCGCGTTTAGACGATGTACTGCCGCTGGCTAACTTTTTTATCCTTAAACACTCGCGGGAAAATCGCTCTTTGCAGTTTTCTCCCGAGGCGGTTGCTAAATTACTGTCGTACACCTGGCCGGGCAACGTGCGAGAACTCGAAAACGTTGTGCAGCGCGCCATTGTATTAACCTCCGGCGAGGTTATTCAGCCTCAGTATCTGATTTTTGACGAGCCGACTGCGCCAGTGGAAACATCCCGTGTCGCAGATTTGCCTGCCGCACCTGTGGCCACCCAAGCGGCACCTGCGGCGAATTTCGAAAAAACCGACGGCCTGCAGGANGCTATGGAAGCCAACGAATTTCGCATTATTGCAGAAACCATTCGAACCTCCCCTACTCGTCAGGCTGCGGCTGTGGCTTTGGGTATCAGCGAACGCACGCTGCGCTACAAGCTGGCGCGGATGCGCGAGCGGGGNATGGAATTACCGCGACGTCGGTCAGCTTAGGAGCACGGCATGATTGAGAGCGTATACCAAGCCAAAGTCGGCTCATTGATGAACCAAATTCGCGCNTATCAGGACCGTACAGACCTGATAAATAGTGANGTCAGCACGCAGCGGGTCGATCAAACCAATAAGTCGGGATTTAGTGATTACATTCAAACTGCTGTGGAGGCGGTTAACGAGACGCAAATGAATGCGTCGGAAATGCGTGATGCCTACGAGCGTGGCGAAGATGTGCCACTGACAGANGTNGTGTTGTCGATGCAGAAGTCTTCGCTTGCGTTTGAGGCCACCCTACAGGTGCGTAATAAATTACTTAAGGCGTATGACGACGTCAAAAATATGCCTGTATGACGGGCACTTTAAAGAACTATAGTCGAGTAAAATAATGGCCGAATCAGCTTTAGAACCTTCGAATCAAGCGTTAGCGCCGGCTGCACCGAATCGTGTGGCGGCAGCCAATGCTGCGCCGGCGCCCGTAAGCCAAGCGAGCGAGCCGATTATTCGTTCGATCCTCAACCAGCCCGGCGTGCAGCGCACGTTACCGGCTATTGTGGTGTTGTTCAGTCTGGCCGCACTGGCCTTTATCTATTCCTATGTGTCTGCGCCAGTGGGCCGGCCGTTATTTTCAGAGCTACCGGAGTCAGATCGTCAGGTGGCCTACGACGCGTTGTTGGCCGGCGGCGAATATGGCGCCTATTTGGATACCAACACTGGGCAGTTAATGGTCCCCGAGGACAAGTACTTTTCTGCCAAGCTGTTTTTGGCCAGCCAAAATATTCCGCGCAGTGTCAGCGGAGCTGGTTTTGAATCGCTGTTAGAAAACAGCTCTATGACCACGTCAAAGAACATGGAACAAGGCCTTATCCGGTCTCAACTGCAGCGCGAATTAGAACAAACAATCCGGCAGATTTCTCACGTTAGAAAGGTGCGTGTGCATATTGCAGAGCCGCAACAGAGTCCGTTTATTAAAAACAGAGCGCCGGCTAAGGCTTCTGTTTATATAGAAACTTATTCAGGACGAACGCTCACGGATTCGAATATTCAGGCCATCATTCACTTGGTGTCTTCAAGCATTCCGTATCTACCCTCCGAGAACGTCGCCGTGATCGACAGCAAGGGTATGCTCCTGAGCGGTCCTCAGGGCATTGACGATGCTATGAGCCTGACGACCTCACAGAACGAGCACGAGCTTTCCATTGAGCAAACTTACCGAAACCGCATCGATCAACTGCTCGGCGCAATCGTAGGCTATGAAAATATCAACGCTCAGGTTGATGTGATGCTGAACTTTACCGCCGTGGAAACGACTTATGAAGATTTTGATCGTGACAACGAGGGCGGCAAAACACGTTCAGAGTCGGTCAATCAGGATCAGCAGGAATCTAAGGCTGGTGGCGAAGCGGAAGTGGGCACATTTGTAAATACGCCCGCTGCTACTGAGGTGGCCGAAAACTCGACCCAAACCAGTAGTTCTACCACGCGAAACTACGAGCTAGACCGCGAGATCCGCTATGTTAAACAGCAGGTCGGTACGATCGATCGGGTGACGGTATCTGTCGTGGTTGACCCGAGAAGTTTGATTTCCGCTGACGGCACCGAAGTAGACATCGAGGCTCGAAAGCAAGAGTTTGAAGACCTCATCGAAGGGGTTATAGGCTTTGACGAAACCCGTGGCGATAAAGTGACCGTAGTGACTTCAAGTTTTAATCGCGGTATGGAAAATATTGAAGAACCGCCAAAGACTACTTTCGAGATGGTGCAGGAATACACTCAAGATCCAACCATTAAGTATCTTGTGCAAACGCTGATCGCCGTATTCCTAGTCTTGCTGACTTTGTTCACGGTGGTGCGTCCAGCGATCAAGTATTACACCGCAGGCCGCCAAGGTGGCTTAGGCGCACGGGGAGCAGATGGTGAACTTTCCGCTGATGATGTAGAGCGCATTCGTCAAGGCGATGACGGCAATTTAGAAGAAATTAAGTCGCGACTTATGCCTAAGCGCTCGTCGATTCCTGAGGATATGTTAAATACAGCAAATACCTATGAAGACAAAATCGCAGTGATGCGCATGATGGTGGCTGATGACCCTGGTCGCGTAGCGAACCTGCTAAAACGCATGATTAACGCTTAGTGCACTGAATAAACGTCGAGGATTATCGTGGCAAAGAAAGATAAAAAAGCTGAACCGGTCAAGCCGCCTGAGCCGTCCGCACTGGAGCGCGAACTGGCGGCATTAGACCCAACTAAACGTGCTGCCTTACTGATGTTGGTTCTGGGCGAACAGCAAGCGTCGGACATCATCGGCTACCTGAATCGAGACGAAGTTGAAACCTTAGGAACCGCGATGGTTTCCGTTAATGATGTATCGCAAACTGCGGTAGACAAGGTTTTGGATCAATTTATCGGCGAATTACGCGGGCAAACGAATCTAGGCTTAGGCTCCAAAGACTATGTAGAGGGTGTGTTGAAGCGCGCGCTCGGCCCGGATAAATCGGCCTCTGTGTTGAGTCGTATATTGCCGTCCTCTTCAAGCAAAGGGCTAGAAATTCTGGCGTGGATGACGCCGCAAAACATTTTCGAAATGATTGGCGACGAACACCCTCAGGTGATCGCCATCATTATGTCGGTATTGGAGGAAGAAACGGCAGCAGAATTGTTGGCGTTGTTGCCCACAGATATGCGTATCGAGGTTATGCGTCGAGTTGCCTTATTAGATACCGTACAGCCGAGCGCCATGTCTGAACTCGAAGACGTTGTGCAAAGACAATTACAAAGTTCCGTCACTTCTCAAGCTGCGCCCACGGTCGGTGGCATTCGCGCCGCGGCGAAGATTATGAATCGAACAAAATTGGATTTGGAGACCGAAGTATTTAGCGGGCTTAAGGAACTGGATGAAGATCTTACGATAGATATTCAGGACAATATGTTCGAATTTGAAGATTTCATGCATGTAGACCGCCGCAGTATGCAAACGCTAGGTCAGGCATTGGATCAGGACGAACTGATGCTGGCTTTTCGCGGTGCGCCACAGCAGCTCGTCGATCACTTCTTGGAAAACGTCTCCGAGCGCCAGGCGTTGGTTATGAAAGACGATATGGAAGTGGCTACGCCTAAACCCNNAGCGGAGGTTCNNGCCGCACAATTGAACATCATACGGCAGGCGCGGAAGTTGCAAGAGGCGGGCGAGATCATTATGTCGGCGGGCGACAGCTCGGATTACGTATAGAGCCGGCTTATGACAGAGGAAACGTGGTCCAACGACCCTAGATTTAACAAGAGTGCAACCGCGGCGAAATTCGCCGGACTTCGCGAAACGGTGGAAAAAACTGCTGGCTTTGTGGCGGGTATGGAACCGGCTCCGGGGCAAGTAAACGCGGGCACCGAAACCGCAGCGCCTTCTTCTAATGGTGAAACGAGCTACTCCCAGCAACAGGTTGACGATCTGGTTGCCAGTGCTCGAGCAGAGGGTGTTGTCGAGGGCCAAGCTCAAGCGGAACAACAATTTGCGCAAACCCACGCCGAACGTCTGGACGCCGTGCAGTCGGAATTCGCAGATTTTATGGCGTCTTTGCAGTCAGACTTCGCCCAGCGCCAACCATTATTTCAGCCGCTACGTGACCTTGCGTTGGCCTTAGCCGAGCACCTTGCGCGGGTCGAACTGAGCTTGTCCGATGCGGCAATCGATGCGGTGATAAACACGGTCATCAACAGCCTAGACCCGAGCGACTTGGGGCAAATAGAAATTCACGTCTCGGAAGCTTGGGCGGAACGGCTTAAAGGACAGCCCTTACAGGGCGTCGCAGACGGCTATCCGGTGATTACAGCCGAAGGGTTAAGCGATGGCGACGTGCGCCTTGTTGTTAATAACGCGCAGGTAGAAGACCTTATTGCCGAGCGAATTGAGCAGCTCGCACAACAAATGAATAATGCAGATTTTACCGATGTTGCAGAAGCTGCTGCCGTTGCAGAGATGGAAAATGAGTCGGCAGAGCCAACTGCAGCCGCTGCTCTTGAAGACAGCGTAGACGGCAATCGCGCATCATTGGATGCTGACGATGCAGTTTTTGAAGAACTGCCGGCGGTCGATTCTGAGTCGGATGAGGAATAGGTCATGNTGAGCTTGGCNGCCTATGTCGATGCCGCGCGAACCCAGCTAAAAGCGCCGCGGGCCCGCCGCTATGGCATCCTTACGCGTATTGTAGGACTAACTCTTGANGCCAAGGGTGTCAGCGCTGCTGTCGGATCCATTTGCCGAATTCTCAAGCCAGACGGCGAGCATGTCGACGCACAGGTGGTTGGATTTGAATCCGGCACGGTGTTTTTGATGCCGCTTTGGCAAGCCACCGGCCTCAGTGCCGGATGTCGGGTTTTTGTGCAACAAGAAACGGATTCGGCTCTGGTCGGCGACGCTCTGCTTGGCCGAGTGGTCGATGCCATGGGTGAACCTTTGGACAATCAGCCGCCAATAACTGGCGGACGGCCGATGGGATTGAACGGCAGCACGCCTAATCCCATGGAGCGCAGACCTATTGATCAGGTGCTTGATGTGGGTGTGCGTGCACTNAATGCGTTGTTAACCGTTGGCTGCGGACAGCGTATTGGTTTGATCGCCGGTTCAGGTGTAGGCAAAAGTGTTTTGTTAGGCATGTTGACCAAGTTTACTGCAGCAGATGTGGTGGTGATTGGTCTTATTGGCGAACGCGGCAGAGAAGTAAAAGAATTTATTGAGGATACCTTGGGCGCAGACGGGCTGTGCAAGGCGGTAGTGGTTGCTGCTCCGGCGGACGAGTCGCCGCTGCTGCGCATTCGTGCGACTCAATTGGCGCATTTGTATGCCGAGCACTTCCGGTCCGAGGGCAAAAATGTCTTATTGCTTATGGACAGTTTGTCGCGCGTGGCCCATGCCCAACGTGAAATTGGCTTAGCGGTGGGNGAACCGCCGACGGCGAAAGGCTACCCTCCATCGGTATTTAGTCTGTTGCCGAAGCTTATTGAGCGCTCTGGTACCGGGCGTACTGGCGAGGGCACGATTACTGCCATGTATACGTTGCTCGCGGAAGGCGATGATCTGAACGATCCTATTGTGGATATCGCTCGGGCTTCGCTGGACGGTCAGGTGGTGTTGTCGAGAGCACTAGCCGATGCAGCTCATTACCCAGCGATCGATCTAATGGGCTCGATTTCGCGACTGATGCCGGCCATCGCGGATCAGGAACATCAAAATTCGGCGAACAGTTTACGACGGCTGTGGACGCTGTATCAGCAGAATCAAGATTTGATCAATGTGGGCGCTTACGAGTCGGGCTCGAACCCTGATTTGGACCGCGCTATTGCGGTACGCAGTAAAATGGAGAATTTTTTGCGGCAGCCGATGGACGAACGAGTGACCGTTGAAACGGCGATTGCTCAATTACAGGAGTGCTTGTCTGATGGCTGAATCGTTTGATCGTCAAATCGATCGCTGGCANATGCTTGCAGATCGGGTGGAGACTGAGTTAACCGAGGTGCAAAAAGCCCTAGTGCAGGCAACCGCGCGACAAAAAGAAATGGCCGAAGAAGCGGCAAAACTGCGCCAGATGAAAGAGCAATACCTGCACGATCTTGCCGCCCAACAACAGCAAGATCACAGCGTTGAAGCCACTGCGCACTTGCGAAGATTTTTGATTCACCTCGATGAAACGGTGATCGCTGTTGAGCAGCAGTTACGCCAAATGGAGGCAGCCAGACTCAAGGTAGAACAGCGCTATCGCGTGTTGTATCAGGAACACAGTAAGTTTGAGGCGTTGCGGGGCCGGGTTGAGCAGCGTAAAGGCGACCATGAGCGGCGGGTGGAACAGAAGCAAGTAGACCTGCTAAACGTGCAGCGATTTTCGCAAAACTAGAAGCAGTTGCATGGTTGGCACAGATGTTGCCAACAGAGTTGAGTATGGGCTGGCAAAGAGAAATTAATACACCGAGATGGTGCCGCAATTGACCGGGTGCTCGAGCACTTGGATTTAGTTAGGTAAGAGCGCTATTGGCAATAGGGCGACAGCATCTCGAAGTGAGCAATACAGGCGCAATCTAGAAAAATTTTTCTGGCGTCTACTGATAGATGAGAAAAGTACCCGATGACAGATGTGATAAAACCAACCGTTGCTGTTGCGCCTCCGGACAGAATAGCCAACGCTCAAGAATCGGCGAAATCGACAGCCGAATCGCCGAGTGGCGACTTTCGCCATTTGCTGCAAAATCAGGCGTCGATTCCGCGTAATATGACACCGGATGCNGGGACAGCGGATCAAAATAGCCTGCCTCAAGGGATGCCTAAANTGGCATTGCATGACCCGAGCCTAAAGATTGGCCGGGTGATATTGACGGGTGACCNAACTNCGGCAGCGACCAGTCAATTAACCCAGTTCATGCGTGATCATGGTTTTTCAGAAGGCGGCATGGCCGGCTANATGAAACAAACTATGCTGGGTGCTGGGGCGGCGATTGCAGACGCGGGAAGTACTCCTGATATGCAGTTTNCCGAAACGGCAGCGCTTACCGTTGCGCCACCTTTATTANGCGAAGCGGTGCNTGAGGTGCCGNCGGTAGCGGTGTCAGCGCTCCCNGCGNCGCCNGTGGCCGGTGAAACAATGGCTGCGCCAACAGGATTAAATCCGAGCGCCCTGACCAAGCCCGATGCTTTACCTCCGCCAGAAACAAAGGCGCCCCTGCAGGCTGAAGNTCCCTTGCCCATGCGGGCAGACGCTGTTTTGGATGAGGCCGTAGCNCCCACCAGCACCAAAGATATTTTGTCTGCTCAGTGGCCGCAGTTGCAGGACGAGCAGCGCCAAACAGCAGTTCAATCTGCTGAGCGTGAGATGGGCGCCGCGGATGGTGAATTTTCGAATCAGCAGCAGTCGGGCCAGCGGTCAGGTTCAGGCGAGCAAAATGCACCATTCAGCCAGGCTAATCTGGCAAATAATGAAGAGGCTCAAACAAAAGCCCAGCAGTATCGAGAATGGAGCGAGCGGTTCAGNGAACTCTTGGGTTCGCGCTTGGCNGTCGCGGTGCGTGAAGGCTCCTGGTCGGTGCAGCTCGACCTTGATGCAATGGACCTTGGGTCTGTGGCGATCCAGCTCANCGCTGGNGCTGATGGCATTGAAGGNCACGTGATGTCGTCTGATCCNGCGGTACGGCAGATTTTGGCCGATTCGTTGCCGAAACTTCAGGAGGCTTTAGCTCNGGCGTTNGGCGACCAAATTGACCAGCAGACCGTTTCTTTAAGCATCGGCCCGATCGAAGAGATGGGCACCGATAACTTTAAGATGATTGCTTTATCTGCCGATGAGCTCTCTAATGCCTTGCCTGCAGACTTCAAAGCAGGTGATGGATTGAATGTTTTTGTGTA
>PAFJ01000033.1 GCA_002704325.1 Gammaproteobacteria bacterium
GACAGGAGATTTAGACGTCGACGCGCATCATATGGTGGAGGACGTCGGCATCGTGCTCGGTCAGGCGCTCAACGAAGCGCTTGGCGATAAGAGCGGTCTTACCCGCTACGGACATGCTTATGTGCCCTTAGATGAAGCCTTGTCCCGGGTTGTAGTGGATTTATCTGGCCGCCCAGGGCTGTTCTATGGCATCGACTATACGCGTGGGCGCGTCGGTGATTTTGATGTCGATCTGCTGCGGGAATTTTTTCAAGGGTTCGTCAACCACGGTATGCTGACGCTCCATTTGGATAACCTCAAAGGCGAAAACGCGCACCATCAAGCTGAAACCATCTTTAAGGCGTTTGGGCGCGCGTTGCGGATGGCGGTTGCGATAGATGTGCGTATGGGCAGTGCCGTGCCGTCGACTAAGGGCAGTCTTTAGTGCAACTGATTCCTGCGATTGATCTTAAGCAAGGGCAGTGTGTGCGGCTGCGTCAAGGNCGTATGGACGACGCAACGGTATTTTCCAGCGANCCGGTGGCGATGGCTGAACATTGGCAGCGCCANGGCGGCCGCATGNTGCATATCGTAGATTTAGATGGNGCNTTCGCTGGNTTGCCTAAGAACCGCCANCTGATCCANGACATGGTGGCGGCAGTAGGTAATATGCCGGTGCAGGTTGGTGGGGGNATACGTTCTCTTGAGATCATTGAGGCGTATTTGCAGGTTGGAGTCAGCCGGGTGATTGTTGGCACCAAGGCGATCGAAGATTTTGAATTTTTGGTCAATGCCGCAGAACGGTTTCCGCAACAGGTATTGCTGGGCTTAGATGCACGNAATGGGACTGTAGCCACACACGGCTGGGATGAAGATTCTGGTATCAGTGCGCTAGCGTTCGCGCGTAAGGCCGCGGCCCTGCCGATTGCCGGAATTGTTTATACCGACATAGATCGCGACGGCATGATGTCTGGGGTCAACGTAGACGCCACGGTTGCGTTGGCTCGGGGCGCAAGTGTGGGTGTTGTGGCTTCTGGCGGTATCGCGACCATGCAAGATCTACAGCGTCTGAAAGACGCGTTTGCCGACTGTCCGGAGTTATTCATAGGCGCNATCACGGGCCGCGCAATCTACGAGGGCGATTTGTCAGTCGCTGACGGGCAGTCGTTACTCGACGCCTAGATTAAGTTTCTGCAGTTCTGCGATTGCGGCCTCTAACCANAGGTCCGCGTCGTCATCAGCCGCGACACTGGATTCTTCGATCGATACATCAGGCGTCACGCCGACTTCNTTTATGCGGTGTCCCTGAGGCGAGAAGTATTCAGCAGTGGTGAGCTTAATCGTCTGTTGTAGACCCAGCGTTGGCATGATCGTTTGTACTGAACCTTTGCCGAAACTGCGTGCGCCCACCAAAATGGCCCGTTGGTGGTCTTGTAAGGCCGCCGCAACAACTTCGGCCGCAGACGCCGAGCCCGCGTTGATTACGACCGCGATAGATTGGTTGGGCAAAATNTTGTTCAGGGTTGCACGGAAGGTTTGCTGCGCCGGTTCGCCTCGATGCTTGCGTGTGGTCACGATCACGCCGCGTTGCAAAAATAAATCCGCCACCGCGACAGCCGAGCTCAGTAGGCCACCGGGATTGTTACGTAGATCTAAAATCAGTCCACGCACCGAGTTGTCCTTACCGAAGCGGGCAACAGCGGCAGACAGTTCCTGAGCCGTGCTGCGCTGGAATTTGGTCACTCGGGCATGCACTAAATGATCGTCGAGCAATCGCGCTTTAACGCTTTCAATCGCCAACTGCGCCCGGGTAATACGAACAGTTAGCGGTTCGGCCGCGCCCGTGCGCATGAGCGTTAACTTAACATCGGTCCCGGGNTGGCCTTTAATGAGTTCGGCAAGCTGATTCATATCCAAATCAGCGGTGGATTGATTGTTCACCGCGTCTATGAGNTCTCCAGCTTTAATACCCGCATGATATGCGGGACTGTCATNTATTGGAGCTATGACCACGAAATTNCCGCTGCGCTGGTCNACCTCTATACCAACGCCGCTAAACGCGCCTTCCGCATTCTCCTGCAGTNGTGCAAGTTGTGTCGGGTCTAACAATATGGAGTAGTGGTCGAGTTGCGCCAGCATGCCGTCGATGGCGCTATGAGCCAATGCGCGTTCGTCGATTTCTTCGACGTAATGGTCGCGGATTTGGTCAAGCGCCTGCGCAACATAGGCCTCGGCTTTAACCTCAGTTTTATTAACATAGCGAAACGCAACCACACCCAAGAGCACGCCGCTAAGTATGCTTAGCAATAAACATAGCTGGNTTATTGACGATAGTTTCGCTTTGGNTTGCACGGTGTAGTGATGGCGCTAAGGTTGCAACCACGCGGCGGGGTCTTGGGCCTGACCTTTATGCCGTATCTCGAAGTACAGCCCGCTTTGACTTTGACCTCCGCTGTTGCCGGCTGTGGCCACGGCCTCGCCGCTTTCTACCCAGTCTCCGGGTTGTTTCAGCAAGACGTTGGCGTTGCCGTACAGGCTCATATAGCCGTTGCCATGGTCGACGATGGTCATTAGGCCNAACCCTCTGAGCCATTCTGCAAANACCACNCGGCCCTGATACACAGCCGCAATTGACGTGCCTTCGCGGGCGCTGAAGTTAATCCCTTGCCAGGTCATTCGTCCCGCAGCGCGTGTGGCTCCGAACCGATTCCGCTGTTTGCCGCGCANTGGACGCGGNAGCNCCCCNTTTGCGGCCGCAAAGCCTGTACCGTCGAGCTCTCCCAAGCGCGCGCGCAATTGCCNTAATAATGCTTGCAAACGTTCGCTGTCGGCAACGAGTTGGCTGCGGATTTGCTCTTTGTCAGCACTCTGCCGCTGTAAATCTTCAATGGCGAGTTCTCGCTCTTGCCGGCTGGCGTCGAGTTTGGTTTGACGCTCGCGNANTGTTTGGGTGTNGGTCTGACTGAGCGTCAGTTGCTCTGCCAGAATTTGCTCTGCATCNCTCAGGNTGGTCAGAGTGCCGCTATAGGCTTCTACCANGTCAATGCGATGCGCGCTGAAGTAACCGTGGTAGCGAATTAGCCGGTCGACTTCTGCTGGGCTTTGGGTTTGCATCANNCTCTTGGCCAANCTGTCGCCGCTCAAACGATAGGCGGCTTGGAGGTGCGCTTTAATGCTTGTGGTTTGTGCCTCAAGCTGTTGCTCCAACGCGGCAATTTGCTTGCCGGTGGCATCAATATTTTGTTGTTGTTGGCGAGCGACNNTNTCNCCTTCGCTGAGGTCAAGGCTGAGCTGTGCAATGTCACGATCCAAGTCACGCAACTGTGTCTGCAGGTCGCTTTGGATTTTTTCGGTTGCGGAAAACCACTGATCTAAAGCATTAAGTTCGTCGACGGTGTCGCGCAGCGCCGCGGCGGTCTTTGCGGTTTCGGCATCAATTCCGGCGGCGTTTAGGTTCAGTGATGCTGTTGTTGCGACACCGGTCCCGATCAGGCAAAACAGAATACGGTAGATCGATTTCAAGCTCTTCAGGCGGTTTGTTGGATTTCGCTCAGTATCAGCGAGCGGCCACTCATCTCATCCGGCACAGGCAGCTTTTTTAGAGCCAGTAATGTTGGGGCAACATCTGCCAGCGTACCCTTTTCCGCAAATTCAAACGCTTGGTTGCCGACATATACAAGCGGTACGGGATTTACGGTATGTGCGGTATGTGCCTGATTGTGCTCGGCGTCGTACATCTTCTCGACATTGCCGTGGTCTGCGGTGATCAGCATTTGGCCGTCCACGGCGCAGATGGCGTCAACCAGCTTTGCTATGCAAGTATCTAAGGTCTCTACTGCCGCGATGGCGGCAGTCATATCCCCACTGTGGCCCACCATATCGCCGTTGGCGTAATTGCAAATAATGGTATCGTATTTGCCGCTGTGGATCGCTGTGACCAGCTCTTGGGTCACTGCAGCAGCGCTCATTTGGGGTTGTAAGTCATAGGTGGCAACGTCTGGCGACGGAATCAGAATTCTGTGTTCCCCGGCAAAGGGTTGTTCTCTCCCGCCTGAGAAGAAGAAGGTTACGTGGGCGTACTTTTCTGTTTCGGCGATACGCAATTGCGGTCGTTCGAGTTTCGCTAAGTATTCGCCCAAGGTGTTTTCTGGGGTTTCTGCTGGAAAGGCGCATGGCAAATCAATATCGTCAGCATAGTTTGTCAGAGTGGTAAAGCGCTGTAATGAGACGAAGGAACGGCGTTTAAAATCGTCAAATGTTGGCTCTGTCATTGCGCGTGTTAGCTGACGCGCGCGGTCGGCACGAAAGTTCATGAAAACAGCAGCATCATTTGCGGTCATTACAGTGGGTCTTTCGGAACTCGGNTGGATTGCCGTGGGCTGAACGAATTCGTCGTCTTCGCCCCGCGCATAGGCTGCATCCAGAGCTGCCACGGCAGACTCAGCATGGAATGGCGCCTCGCCGCGCGCAATCGCATTGTAGGCGCGCTCTTGTCGATCCCACCGGCGGTCACGGTCCATCGCGAAGTAGCGTCCAGTGACACTCACAATNCTGCCGCAATTCAGTTCTTNAAATAAGGCTTGGGCTTGCTCCAAAGAGGCCAACGCGCTGCGCGGGGGTGTGTCGCGGCCGTCTAAAAATGCGTGCAAGCAGACTTTTCTCAGTCCGTGCTCGGCGGCGCATCGAATGAGCGCAAAAATATGCCGTTCGTGGCTATGTACACCCCCAGGCGACAGTAAGCCCAGTACATGCAGTGTGCCATCAGTGCGGCTGACCGCATTCAGTGTTTCGGTTATCTCGGGATTTTGACCAAAGTCGCCTTGTTCAATCGCACTGTTGATGCGGCTAAAGTCTTGGTGAATTACCCGCCCTGCGCCGAGCACCATATGGCCGACTTCTGAGTTGCCCATTTGGCCTGCTGGAAGTCCCACATCTTCCCCTGAACCTGAAATCAAGGTGTGCGGGCGAGTTGCCCACAGCGTGTCCCAGGTTGGCGTATGGGCTTGGGCAATAGCGTTGTCGGTGACCTCCTCTCGATAGCCGAAACCGTCGAGAATGACCAGCAGACTGACCTCAGACATGTGCGCTCCAGCAAGGCAAACAAGTGAATAACGAATATTAGCAAATTTTTAACCATTGACGTTCGCGTGTTGCGCGCCCTTTGTCGTCTCGATCGATAAAAACCGACTCACCACAGCACCGCATTTGGCGTTGCGGTGTGTATACTACGCGCGCAATTTTAAGGGTCCCGGCATGGAGCAACTGTTTACGTTCATCGGTAATCATCCGTTATTGGTCGGCGCTTTCGTTGTGTTTTTGATTTTGTTTATTCGCAACGAAATGTCGCGCGGTGGGGCGACGGTCAGTGCGCAGAAGCTGGTGCAGTTAGTCAACGTTGAGAACGCTCTTGTGATCGATGTCCGTGATGCTAACGAATACTCTGAGGGGCATATAGTCGATGCCATCAACATCCCGTTCGCGAATTTTGAGGCCCGTAGCGATGAATTGAATAAGCACAAGGACAAACCGCTTATAGTCGCATGCAAAATGGGCCAGCACTCTGGATCTGTGGGCACGATACTGCGGAAAAAGGGTTTTACTAATGTGCTCCGACTCACCGGCGGAATGGCGGAATGGCGGGGCCAAAACTTACCGGTGGTTAAAACATGAGTGACCAAAACGACAGTAGCGCAGGCGCAGCAGGCGCGCAGCCCAACGATCCAGCGCAACCACAATTGCGCATTGATCGCATTTTCTTAAAAGACGCGTCGTTTGAGTCGCCCTCCGCTCCCGAGGTTTTCCTGCGTCAATGGCGGCCAGAGTTAAAATTAGACATTAATACCCAAGCTAATCGAGTGAGCGAGAATCAGCATCAGGTTGTGTTGACCATCACCGTCACGGCGCAACTTGAGGGCGATATGGTTGGCTTCATTGTAGAAGTGCAGCAGGGCGGCCTCTTCCACATTGAAGGGATTGAAGACAATCAGCTTGCCCAGGTCCTTGGTATTGCCTGCCCGACGACATTATTTCCTTATTTGCGCGAATCTATTGATGGCCTAGTCGTTAAGGGGGGGTTCCCGCCGTTGCAGCTCGCTCAGGTCAATTTTGAAGCGTTGTATGTCCAAGCAATGCGCCAACAGGCAGAACAGAATCAAGCGGCAGCTGCGCCCGCGGCGGACTCCGGTGACCCCGATCCGGTCACTCATTAAGTTGAATTGATCAGCGCTCGCCGCNGAAATCCTGTTGTCGCCAAGCTTCNTAGACAGCNATGGCAACGGTATTGGANAGGTTCAAGCTGCGGGACATCGGTTGCATTGGCANTCTAACTTTCTGGCCCNTGGGNCATGCGTCCAGTAGCGTCTGGGGCAGCCCCCGAGTTTCAGGGCCGAACAGCAGCGCATCAGTGGGGGTGTACTCAACTGCAGCATAGCTCAGCGTGGCTTTGGTGGTAAATGCATACCAGCGAGCATTGCCGAGCGCCGCTTGGCATGCCTCTAAATTAGGGTGGCGGACCACGTCGGCGAATTCGTGATAGTCCAGTCCTGCGCGTCGCAAGCGTTTGTCGTCCCAAGCGAAACCCAATGGCTCTATGAGATGTAGCGCTGCCCCAACGTTGGCGCAAAGACGAATGATGTTGCCGGTGTTCTGAGGAATCTCCGGCTCGTATAGAACTATATGCATGCTGCAAGGCTACGCTCGCGTAGGCTTGCAGCTCAACATTGTAATTCTTGCATTTTGCGTGTCAGGGTATTTCGACCCCAACCTAAAAGTTCTGCTGCATCCTTTTTACGGCCACCTGTTTTGCGCAGTGCGGCGTCAATCATAATGCGCTCAAATTTCGGCACGGCGGTATCTAGTAGTGGCGATATGTGGGCTTGCTCAAGGAATTGACTAGCCCAGCGTGCCAAACTTCCCTCCCAGTCCGACCCGCCGGTTGGCTCGTCGCTATCGCGCAATTCAGGCGGCAGGTCCTCAATCAGGATGGTGCGTGAACTCGCCATCACTTGTAACCAGCGACATGTATTCTCTAGTTGGCGTACGTTGCCGGGCCAGGGTAGAGCCATTAGATATTCGGCGGTATCTTGGTGCAGCCGCTTTGGCTCATCACCCAGTTCCTTAGCAACGTTGTCCAAGAAATACTGTGCTAGCAGGGGTATGTCCTCACGCCGCTGGGCCAATGACGGCACATGAACGCGAATGACGTTGAGGCGATGGAATAGATCTTCGCGGAACCTGCCCTGCTGCACCAGCGTTTCTAAGTCCTGATGGGTGGCGGCGATGATTCGCACATCTACGCGCACGGATTGATGTCCGCCTACCCGATAAAATTCGTTTTCGGCGAGCACTCTTAGTAGTCGGGTTTGCGCGGATGCGGGCATATCACCGACTTCATCAAGAAACAAAGTGCCGCCATTTGCTTGCTCAAATCGGCCCATGCGCTGCGTGGTAGCGCCGGTGAACGAGCCTTTCTCATGCCCAAACAATTCACTTTCGATCAATTCGTTTGGTATCGCCGCAACGTTGAGTGCGATAAAGGGCTGAGCTTCGCGCGGGCTGTGTCGATGCAGTGCCCGTGCCACCAATTCCTTTCCCGAGCCAGACGGTCCGTTGATTAAAACGCTGACATTAGACGAGGACAATCGACCGATGGCGCGAAATACTTCTTGCATAGCCGGCGCATGGCCGATGATCTCAGTGGCCGGTGTCATCTGTTCGACCACTTGGGGATCGGCTTCTTGGCTGTGAGCGATGGCTCGTTGAACTACTGCAACTGCATCGTCCACATCGAAAGGTTTTGGCAGATACTCGTAAGCGCCCCGCTCGAAACTTGTCACAGCGCTTTGCAAATCGGAGTGGGCGGTCATCACGATAACCGGGGTATTGGGATGCTTAGCATTGAATTGTTCTAGAAAATCCAGTCCCGAAGTGCCCTGCATACGAATATCTGTGACGATTGCTAAAGGGGTTTCTTTTGCAAGATGGTGCATGGCGTCATCGGCGCTATTGAAGGCGGTAATCGGGATTCCAGCTTGCGCCAACGCTCGGTCTAGAACCCATCTGATAGCGTGATCATCGTCTATAACCCAGACGTGTTTACTCATTTGCGCTCCTGTTGTCCGGCTTCTTCGGTCGGCTGCTCAAAAGGAAGAAAAATCGAAAAGACGGTGTGTCCAAAGGCGCTGCTGACTTGGACGACACCATTATGTTCACTGACGATGTGCTGGGTGATCGACAGACCAAGACCACTACCGTCTGGCCGTCCGCTGATCATCGGATAAAAAATCCGTTCGAGATCGCGGGGGTCGATGCCGGGTCCGTTGTCGATGATGTTTAAACACATTACCTGCCGGTGCCTTGTTTTACCGATGGTGAATTGACGTGTGATTCGCGTCTGCAGCGTAATCTTGGCGGTCGTTGTGTTTACCAGCGCTTGGCAGGCATTGCGCACTACATTGAGAATGGCTTGAATAATTTGATCTCGATCCCCGGCCACATCTGGAAGGCTAGGATCGTAGTCGCGATGCCATTCAATTCGGTCTGAGAACTCCGAGGCAGCCACAGCCATGACGTGTTCGCAAATCTCTGGCAAATAAATGGCTTCGATGTTGGGTCTTTGGTGTGGCCCAAGCATGCGATCAACTAGATCTTTGAGGCGATCGGCCTCCGCAATAATCACCCCGGTGTACTCTTTTAAATCGTCCCGAGGTAATTCTCGTTCTAGCAACTGCGCGGCCCCGCGGATACCGCCCAGAGGGTTTTTCACTTCGTGAGCGAGGCCGCGAATCAGACCTCGGGTCGTGGCTTGTCGGTCGGTTGACGCCTGGCTCTGATTAATACGCGTCAGTCGAGTGGTGGGGTGCATCTCCAAAACCAAATAATGGGCGTTATCCAGAATAGACACAGTCAGATCAACCTCCTCGCGGAGGTTGTCCGGTAATTGCAGCAAGGCCTCACGTACCGTGAAGGGTTGAAGTTCTCGCAAGGCCTTACGTAAATTCGACTGTAGGTCTTCGGCGCTCATTAAAATCTGATTCAACGCAGAACCGAGAATTTGTGTTGCCGAGCAGTGCAGGAGGCTCTCGGCCGCCGCATTGACGAAAACTACCTTTAGATCGCTGTCGAGAACCATGGCTGCCGTAACGAGCGCATCAAGCACAGCTTCAGCTTGCACAGTTTTGCGAAATGGTTTGGTTTTGAGAAGCGTCGGTTGGTTCATTTTATTATGACTTTCGAAAAAAGCAGTTTTGTTCATNNAGCTTTATAAGCAATTTTCGCGCCTGATTTAGAGTGATACCGAAAAAACCATGGTANTCATCCATTGTCGAACTTATTCAGCGTAGACTTCGTTGCCCTGAGGCCTTACACCGCNGGCGTTGTCGTTATTGTGGGCTGGATAAAAGACAATGTGCACGGTATGGATACTCTATCGCACCGAAATGGTGCATGCACGGTTTTAGTTCATGCATTTATTGTGCGGATTCGATTTGTCTAATTTCAGTGTTTTTCGTGAGCAAATAAAAAGGCGGGCTTAGAGCCCGCCTTTTTATTTGCAGCTTTAGTCAGAGTTAGACCAAAGCTTCTTTTGAGGTTTTTATGATTGCTGCAGCTACCTTGTAAGGGTCTGCGTTGGACGCTGTGCGGCGGTCCTCTAGTCGACCTTTCCAGCCGTCTTCAACTGTGCCGATCGGAACTCTAATCGAGGCGCCACGGTCGGATACGCCATAACTGAATTCATCAATTGACTGAGTTTCGTGCTTACCGGTTAGGCGTTGGTCATTATCGGCNCCATAAACGCTCATGTGTCTTTCGATGTTACGGCCAAAGTTTTCGCAAATCTTAGTGAAAATGCCTTCGTCACCGTCATCGCGCATTGCGCCGTTGGAGAAGTTGGCGTGCATGCCGGAACCGTTCCAGTCCAANTCGCCGANNGGCTTNGGATGATAGTTGATGCCATAGCCGTATTTCTCGCCAGTACGCTCTAGCAGGTAGCGCGCTACCCAGGTCTCATCGCCGGCGCGTTTTGCTCCTTTAGCAAAAACCTGAAATTCCCATTGTCCCGCGGCAACCTCTGCGTTGATGCCTTCTACGTTAATTCCGGCCTCTAGGCACAGGTCGAAATGCTCCTCGATGCAGTCGCGCCCATATGCATTAGCCGCACCAACAGAACAGTAGTAGGGGCCCTGAGGCGCAGGGAAACCGCCAGCCGGGAATCCAGGGGGTAACTGAGTGTCGACATCCCAAAGAAAGTACTCTTGCTCGAAACCGAACCAGAAATCATCATCGTCATCATCGATGGTTGCCCGACCATTGGTGGCGTGAGGTGTTCCATCGGCATTAAGCACTTCGGTCATCACCAGATACGCATTTTGGCGGTCTGGGTCTGGGAAGATGGCAACAGGCTTTAGTAGGCAATCGGAGGCGTTGCCTTCAGCCTGCTGGGTGGAGCTGCCGTCGAATGACCACATGGGGCATTCTTCTAGGGTGCCGCCAAAGTTTTCCCGAATTTGGGTCTTGCTGCGTAGGCCTTGGGTAGGCGCGCTGCCGTCCAGCCAGATGTATTCTAGTTTCGATTTCATTTTTGTCTCCTTATTAGACTTTTATCATGGCCTAGTCGGGCGCAAACCCGGGCTATTCGCCGTTCGCAGCACTCAAGCGCATGTCGAGTATCAGCATGCCCGCCTTTGGACGGCGGTATCGTGGAGATAGCAAGAAATATGCCACGCACATGTGCGGCTAACCTGTTGTTTTTAGTACCTTCCCAATTCCATCGTGCACCACTAATGGGCTTTTTGCCTCGATTTTGGGCGCGCGCACGAATTNAAAGAGATATTAGCACCATTCTGGTGCGATCGGCGCGCAAAGTTGTTTCGATCTGAGAAAATTCTCAACGAACCTTATCTTTTGTACCTTGTAGCATTTGATTTGCTGGCCACAAGCGAGTTAGACGAGACAGCGCTGGATGCTTACGCCATAATCGCGCGTCGCCCGCCAAGGGTCTTGTCCAGCCNCGCACTTTGGTAAATCTGAAAAGGGGAGCGGGCTCTATTGGCGCGAAGCTAACCCGCGTTGTAAATAAGGAAGCACTTCTGTGTCCAATCCGACCGTTCGTAATATTGCGATTATCGCTCACGTTGACCATGGCAAAACTACTCTCGTGGACTGCTTACTGCAGCAAACGGGTTTGCTGGCAGGCAACACTTCCGAGCGAGTTATGGACAGCAACGACCTCGAAAAAGAGCGCGGTATTACCATTCTGGCCAAAAACACAGCAATCGAGTATCGAGATACCCGCATTAATATTGTAGATACGCCCGGACACGCGGATTTTGGCGGTGAGGTTGAGCGGATACTTTCGATGGTTGACGCGGTATTGCTGTTAGTGGATGCGGTGGATGGGCCCATGCCACAAACGCGCTTTGTTACTCAGAAGGCNTTCAGTTACGGCCTCAAACCTATTGTCATTGTGAACAAGATTGACCGTGATGGCGGTGACCCNTATCGGGTTATCGATGAGGTCTTTGACCTGTTTGACAGCCTNGGCGGTTCCGATGAGCAATTGGATTTCTCCACAGTTTATGCGTCAGCGATTAACGGTGTGGCCGGTTTGGAACTGGACGCGATCGGCGACGATATGTCGCCGTTATTGGACATGATTGTTGATCAGGTGCCACCCCCCCAAGTTGATGCGGCGGGCGCCTTTCAAATGCAGATCAGTTCTTTGGATTATTCCACTTATGAAGGTGTGATCGGTATTGGTCGTATTTCCCGAGGCCAGGTTGCGCGTAATCAGCAGGTCGCCGTCGTGGATCGCCAAGGCAACGAGCGGAANGCGAAAATCGCCAATCTTTATACCCATCGGGGTCTTGAGCGGGTTGAAACAGAATCGGCGACCGCCGGCGATATNGTTTGTTTAACCGGCGTCGACAAAATCAATATCTCCGACACGTTGTGTGCGATCGANCAGGTCGATGCGATGCCNGCGTTGTCGGTAGATGAACCCACCCTAACAATGATGTTCTGCGTCAATAATTCGCCACTATCGGGCAAAGATGGAAAATTTTTGACCAGTCGGCAAATCCGTGAGCGCCTGTACACGGAGAGCTTGCACAATGTTGCTTTATCTGTCGAAGATACCGCTGATCCGGATCGTTTTCGGGTGTCTGGGCGTGGCGAACTGCACCTCTCTGTCTTGATCGAAACCATGCGTAGAGAGGGCTTTGAGTTGGCGGTATCGCGTCCTCAAGTTATTTTCCGTGAAGTTGACGGTGTCGTTCAGGAGCCCTACGAAACGCTAATTATAGATATTGAAGAAAATCACCAAGGCAAGGTAATGGAAAGCCTCGGCGATCGTCGCGGTGAGTTACAAGAGATGCAGGGCGACGGCAAGGGTCGAGTTCGCCTTCAGTTTCGAATTCCCAGCCGCGGAGTAATGGGCTATCGCCCAGTGTTTCTGTCGCAAACCTCGGGCACCGGCATTATGTCTTTCGCTTCCGCAGGTTTCGGTTCAAAGCTTAGTGACGACATCGGCAGCCGTAAAAACGGCGTGCTAATTTCTAACGCTCAAGGCAAGGCCGTCTCCTTCGCGTTATTCAATCTGCAAAATCGCGGCCGCATGATGGTTAAACCCAACGATGTGGTTTACGAGGGCATGATTGTGGGTATTCACAGCCGTTCTAACGACCTGACAGTGAACCCTTTAAAAGAAAAAAAGCTAACCAATGTCCGAGCGTCGGGTACAGATGAAGCGATCATCCTGACCAATGCGCTTCAGTTCACCTTAGAGCAGGCGTTAGAATTTATAGATGACGATGAATTGGTCGAAGTGACCCCCAAGGGCATTCGTATCCGCAAAATGCTCCTAAAAGAGCACGAGCGTAAGCGCGCCTAGCTCCCAAGTTTTTTATGAAGGCGGTTGTCCAGCGAGTCCTCAGCGCCTCTGTGGCTATCGATGCTGAGGTGGTAGGTGCGATAGGCCACGGCTACGTCCTGTTAGTTGGGGTAGAACACGGCGACGATAGCGCGCTGGCCTCTCGGTTAGTGGACAAAGTGCTTGGCTTGCGCCTGTTCGCAAATGCGCAGGGGAAACTCGACTACGACATCGGCCATGTGCAAGGTTCAATATTAGTGGTCTCTCAGTTCACGTTATTAGCCGATACCCAGCGCGGCCGAAGGCCATCCTTCAGCTCGGCAGCGGCACCGGACGAAGCCGAGCGTCTATATAACGAAGTGGTCCAGCGTTGCGCCGCTGCTGTGCCTGTGCAAAGCGGTCGATTTGGCGCAGATATGCAGGTCACCTTGGTGAACGATGGCCCCTTTACCCTTGTATTATAGTGTCGCTGTCTTGTGCCTTAGTCAGATTCAGAGTTGGCCTCAAGCTCGTCTTTACGGCTAACAAATCTGGCCAGTAGCACCCCAACTTCAAACAATAGCCACATGGGTATGGCCAGTAGTAGCTGCGAAACAACGTCAGGCGGGGTGAGGAACATGCCCAATACGAAACAGCCGATAATAATGTAAGGGCGTTTGGCGGCCATAGCGTTGGGTGTTGTTAGCCCGGACCAGACTAATAGCAGTGTTGCTATGGGTATTTCGAATGCCAGGCCAAACGCCAAGAACATTTTCATAACGAAATCGAGATACTGGTTGATGTCGGTCATCATGCTGATGCCGGTTGGGCTGACTTCAATAAAAAAGGTAAAGACAATCGGAAACACTAAAAAGTAGCTGAATGCCATGCCGCAATAAAACAAAACCACGCTTGAAATCAGCAGTGGTAGGGCAAAACGTTTCTCGTGGCGGTAAAGCCCTGGTGATACAAAGGACCAAAGCTGGTGCAGCAAAAAGGGCACGCCGACAAAAATCGCTGCGTAAATTGCGAGTTTAAAGGGCGCTAGGAACGGCGACGCCACCTGAGTTGCGATCATCCCCGCGCCTGCGGGCAAGCGACTCATGAGTGGGTCTGCGACCCAAGTGAACAGCACTTCTGCAAAGTAATAGATCGGCAAAAACAACACTGCAACAAATGTTAGTGAGCGAAGGATGCGAGATCGCAGTTCTACAATGTGTTCAAGAAATGGTTGCTGTTTCTGATCGACCGGATCGTCGTCTTTGTTGGTCATAAGATATGGTTGATCAAACTTCTTGGTTGCTGTCAGTCGACGCTTTTTTTACTTTGCTGGCGTGCTGGGCCTCTAACTCGGCCTCNCTGACAGGCTTCGGCGTGCTCGCGGCCTCTGGCGCTTCAGAGGGAGCAGATGCTGGGTCAATGCTCACAGGCTGCGTGACTGGATCGATGGCGCTTTTCACTTCGTCTTCGATGCGCTTCATTTCCTGCATCACGGCTTCGTTGTGCAATTGCCGACGCACGTCATCCATGCCGATTTCTTTCTCTATTTCCGATTTAACGCTGTTGAATGAGCGACTCAAACGACCAAACCAAAGTCCCAAGGCGCGCAGCGCTTCGGGTAATTTTTCTGGGCCGATAACCAGAAGCGTAACGACCAAGATCAAGAGGATTTCTAGGCTGCCGAAATCAGGAAACATCGTGACCTCTCAGACTTTTAGCTTGCCGCAGCGAACGCATCGGTAGCTCAGACGTTATGTTTCTCATCGTTACTGGGTGTTTTTGCGTCGTCTGTCTCGCCGTCAATAACTTTGGCGGCGCCGTCAGGCGCTTTGGCTTGGTCATCATCCGTCACTGCTTTACGAAAACCCTTAATGGCGCTGCCTAAATCTGAGCCAAGGCTCTTGATGCGTTTGGGGCCAAAGATCAGCAATACGATAGCGAGGATAACCAACAGTTCGGTCATACCAAATCCTCCGAACATAGCTCTTCTCCATCTAAGGTTTAGGTAATTAAGTCAGCAATATTATAGCGACGTTTTAGCCGGCCGGGCGATTGGCTTTTTCGGTGTGGCCGCTGATGCCTGCGCGTTGCTGTAATTCTTGTAGCACGTCATTGGCGCTGAGGTCTAGATGACTCAACAGTACCAGCGAATGAAACCAAAGATCGGCTACTTCACCGATCAACGCAGGCTTAAGTTCGGCATCGACAGCAGCATCTTTGGCAGCCAGTACTACCTCTGTCGCCTCTTCGCCGATCTTTTGCGCGATTTTATTCACCCCACCTTGATAAAGGCTGGCGACGTAAGATGTGCTGGGGTCATCACGCTTGCGCTTTATGAGTATGTCGTTAAGTTGTTGCAACGTATCCATTCGCACTCCTTTAATCGAGGCACCGTAGAGCTTACAGCTAGGTTAATACCAAAACTGCGGTGGTGGTAATCAGTATGATAGCGCCAATGCCGAGCCGCTGGTTGCTGCGCAGCCGCGTGATGCGCTGCTGCAAGTCCTCCAGCGCCTTATTTTGTTTAGCCAGTTCCACTCGCAGGGGCAGTGTATCTTGGCGCAACAGCTCCGGCAGACGGTACAGGTTATTCGCTAACTCGGGCGCTTGTTCGAGGATCTGGGTAACGATAGCGATAGGTCCTAGGTTGCGCGTCGCCCAGCGTTGCATAAAGGGTAACGCGGTGCTCCACAAATCCAGCTGCGGATAAAGTTGTCGGCCTAGGCCTTCTATATATAGGAGCGTTTTTTGCAAAAGCACCAGCTGCGGTTGTATCTCCATGTTGAACTCAGCAGCCGTCCGCAATAGCTGGGTCATGAAGTCGGCGAAAGAAATTTCACACAGCGGTTTGTTGAAAATAGGATCGCAGACTTCGGCAATAACGCGCTCAAAAGCTTCTGCATCTGTGGTGGCTGGAATCCAGCCTGAGCGCAAGTGCAAATCTACAACTCTGCGATAGTCGCGGTTAAAGAATGCCAGAATGTTCTGCGCGAGATAGTCGATGTCCTGCCGCTGTAAAGACCCGACTATGGCGCAATCCAGTGCGATATATTTTGGGTTCGCGGGGTCTGTTATGTCGACTTGGATATTCCCCGGATGCATGTCGGCATGAAAAAAATTGTGCTCAAAGACTTGAGTAAAAAAGGTTTCGACCCCTTTGTGTGCCAGCACTTGAAAATCTACATTGGCCGCGCGTAGCGTTTCAACTTGACCGATCGGTATGCCGTATACGCGTTCCATAACCAAAAGATCATGGCGGGTATGCTCGCTGTAAAGTCGTGGCACATATAACAACTGTGAATCCGCAAAATTTCGGCGTAGCTGTATTTGGTTGCGGCCTTCGCTGAACATATCTAATTCGCGGTTCAGCACACTCCTTTGGTCGCTCATAATCTGAGTTAAATGCAGCCTACGAGCGATTGCCGAGTTCTGGCAAAGAAATTTAGCGAGAGCGTCCAAGTTGTCCATGTCCGCGTTAATGCGCTTTGCAATATTAGGCCGCACTAACTTGATCACTACCTCTGAACCATTGTGCAAGGTTGCGCCATGTACTTGAGCGATGGAGGCGCTGGCCAGTGGCTCAGGGTCGATGTTCTTAAATACCTCCTGAAACGGCCGCCCCAGACGTTCGCTCACGGCGTCTGTAACTAAAAAAGCCGCNATGGGNTCNACTTGGTCTTGTAGCTTCGCCAGTGCTTGAACGATGGCCGCGGGTAATAGGTCCGGCCGGGTCGATAGCAGTTGCCCTAACTTGATGTANACCGGCCCAAGAGACTCCACCGTCGCGCATAGCTTGTCCGCNTGGTGCGCTGCCGGAGGAGGAAAAATTGTTTGCATCATCCCCAGCAGACCTTTCCCAAAGCCGGCAGGAAGTTCGTTGACGTTTAAAAAGTGATGAAGGCCGAGTTTGAGGGCATGCCGCCCCAGATTAGCCAAGGCTAACCATTGCCGGAATGTCATTGCTCAGTGCTACGAGTTTTAGATTGCTCGAGATCGCGCACTCGGGCTGCGGCTCGGTCGATACGCAGGCGCAAGTGATCCAGTTGATGTTGCAGCGCCTTGGCATTGGTCTGAGAGGCAAAATAACCTTGCAAGCCGTTTTTACTGTTTTGCATTGCGTCGTCGATTCCACCGTTGACGATTTCAATCACGGTTTGTATGCCCAATTCGAAGGCCGCGGTGATGGATTGTGCTGGATCATTGCCCACTAGCTTGGCGAGCAAAGGAGCCGGATCGGGCCGATGGCTGCGCAGAATTTCNAGCAGTTCTATTAGCAGGGTCTCGTCGCCGTTCACTTCAACGTTGGTATTGCTCTCGACAGATAGCATACGACTGAACAGTGCGGGCGCAGAGCCCCGTAATTGGACGTTGGGTGCTGCAGTCGCTCCGTGACGCAGCTCTAGCCCATCGTCCAAAAAATTAAGGTGTGCGGTGAGCTCGGGTTGGGTGCACTCGATTTCAATAACCTGCCCAGCCAAGCCCTGCAGTTTTCGTTGCACCAATGGATCTAGCGCTAGCCAAGATCGAGACAGCTGATTTGCCGAGTCCTGCAGAATTTCAAATAAATCCGAAGAATTCATCGGCGCTAATCGGCTGTATGGGCGTCCATCGGCTTACGGCCGCGATGGATGGCGGCGATCCCGCCTAACAAGTTGTGGTATTCGGCGTCAACGAATCCAGCATCGGTGAACATCTGGCGCAAGGCTTTTTGGTCCGGATGCACGCGAATGGAATCCACTAGATATTGATAGGGCTGTGAATCACCGACGAGCGCTCTGCCGATAGGGGGCCACAGCGTTTGGAAGGCTTTGTATGCGCCTTCGAGCAGCGGATCGGTAGGTTTTGAAAACTCGAGAACCAAAAGCGCTGCACCAGGCTTAAGCACACGTAGCAGCTCGCGAAGGGCTTGATCTTTGTCAGTAAAATTTCGCAGACCAAAGCTGATACAGGCGCAGTCAAATTGTTGGTTTTGAAAAGGCAGCGACTCGGCTGGCGCCCGACAAAAGCTGATTTGTGTAAGGCCATCGTCCAGCAGTCGATCCCGCCCAACTCGCATCATGTCTTCATTAAGATCTGCGAGGACTACTGCGCCTTCGGGGCCAACGACACCTGCAAAGAGTGCCGCCATATCACCGGTACCGCCAGCGAGATCCAAAACCTTGTGCCCTTGGCGTATCCCCGACATGTGCAGCACCATGCGCTTAAAGATGCGGTGGCTACCGAATGACATGATGTCGTTCATGACATCATAGCGTTTTGCAACGGCGCGAAAGACCGCGCCAACGCGTTCGGTTTTTTCTGTTGCCGAGACCTTTTGGTAGCCGAAATTCACCTGTTCTTGTGAGTCTGGGGGTGGGTGCTTAGCGGACATGGTTATCTCTTATTGGAATGTGACCGAGGATCTTGCGCCTCAGGGTTTGCTTGGCTGCCACTGACCTACGGGGATGGTAGGTAAACGCGAGGCATTTGCCTGTTTGAGCTCGCTTAGGTAGTCCTGCCAGTATTTGGTATCGTTTTTGCCCAGTTCATACAAATAGTCCCAAGCATAAATACCGCTGTCATGGCCGTCATCAAAAGTAATGCGTATAGCGTAGTTACCGATTGCTTCAATGGCTTTGATGCCGACATTTTTCTTNCCGGTTTGCAGTACCCGTTCTTTTTCCGAGTGGCCGCGCACCTCAGCGGATGGCGAATAGACGCGCAACAGTTCCGCTGGCAAATCAAATCGAGCGTCGGGCCAAGCAATTTCTAAGCTGTGGCCGATCTTGTGATAGGTNATTTCTTCTGGCGCGATTCTGNTCATTATGGNTAAACCTATGGCTACAAAATGAAGCGCGAAAGATCGTTATTACTAACCAAGCCTGATAGATGTTGGTCAACATAGGCTCTATCGATAATGGCAACGTGTGTTGCTCGATCATCAGCGTTGAACGATAAGTCCTCAAGTAGCCGCTCCATGACCGTATGTAGTCGTCGAGCGCCGATGTTTTCGGTGCCTTCATTCACTTGCCACGCTAACTCTGCGATTTGTTCAATACCATCGTCTGTAAAGGTGAGATCAACATTCTCAACNCTNAGCAGGGCTTGGTATTGCTCGCATAGACTGGCCTTAGGCTCGCTTAGAATTCGTTTAAAGTCCTCTGGGGAAAGGGCTTTTANTTCCACTCGAATAGGCAGCCTGCCCTGTAGTTCGGGGATAAGGTCCGACGGCTTGGCGAGATGGAAGGCGCCAGAGGCGATGAACAAGATATGGTCGGTGCGCACAGTGCCGTATTTTGTAGACACCGTGCAGCCNTCGATCATCGGCAGTAGATCACGCTGTACGCCCTCGCGTGAAACGTCNGCACCNGNNCCTTCAGTGCGCTTCGCAACTTTGTCAAGTTCATCAATAAAAACTATGCCTGTTTCTTCCACCGCCACTACTGCAGCAGCGCGAATTTCATCCTCGTTAACTAGCTTTGCGGCTTCTTCGTCGCGCACTCGGCGGTAGGCTTCACGGATACTCAAGCGTTGGTGGTCGCGTTTACCTTGGCTTAAATTGCTGAACATATTCTGTAATTGGCTGGTCATTTCCTCCATGCCGGGAGGCGCCATGATTTCAACGCCTACGCTCAGCTGCTCGAGGTCAATTTCGATTTCTTTATCGTCGAGTTCGCCCTCACGTAACTTCTTGCGAAACATCTGCCGAGTGCTCGACTCTTTGGCATCATCGTCGCCGTCTCTGGGGGAGGGTAATAAAGCGTCAAGAATACGCTCCTCTGCTCGATCCTCGGCGGGTTGTTGGACCTGCTGAATTTGTTCCTCGCGCAACATGTTGATCGCCACGTCTACGAGATCGCGAATAATCGAATCTACGTCGCGGCCAACGTAGCCCACTTCGGTGAATTTAGTGGCTTCGATTTTGATAAACGGTGCCTTAGCAAGTTTAGCTAAACGACGCGCTATCTCTGTTTTGCCTACTCCGGTAGGGCCGATCATGAGGATATTTTTAGGGCTCACCTCATCGCGCAGTTCTTCGGCGAGTTGCATGCGCCGCCAGCGGTTACGAAGTGCGATGGCGACCGCGCGCTTGGCATGGTCTTGGCCGATGATGTGCCGGTCGAGCTCGGCGACGATTTGCTTCGGGGTCAGTTGTTCCAGCTCTGGTACAGAGGTTTCAGACATAGTGTTTTTTCGTTAAGAAGGGTTAGACCGCTACAGCGGTTAAGTCCAAGGTTTCGATTGTTAGCGAATCGTTGGTGTATACGCAGATGCGAGCCGCGATCTCTAACGATTTATGCACCACATCCGCAGCCCCCAAGTCAGTATTGTCGACGAGCGCGGTCGCTGCCGCGTGGGCGTAATGACCGCCTGAGCCAATGGCCAAGACTCCGTGCTCCGGTTCGATGACGTCGCCGTTACCGCTGATTAACAGGGTGGCCTGAGTATCCGCGACGATGAGCATGGCTTCGAGTCGGCGCAACGCACGGTCGGACCGCCATTCTTTTGCCAGCTCTACGGCAGCTCGTGTTAGCTGACCTTGGTACTTTTCAAGTGCGGCTTCAAATTTTTCGAACAAGGTAAAGGCATCCGCAGTGCTTCCAGCGAAGCCTGCCAGCACCTTTTCTTGGTAGAGCTTGCGCACTTTTACCGCATTGCCCTTCATCACTGTGTCGCCTAGTGAGACCTGGCCATCGCCGCCCAAAGCAACGCTGGAATGGTCGCGAACGCTAATAATTGTAGTGCCATGAAACTGTTGCATTAATGGTCTCGTTTTGTGCTCGATGCCTATGGCGGAGCACGGTGGATTCAGTTTAGCTTTTATCGCGCATTAGGATCGCGGGTAGATCTTGTTCGCGCAGTTTGGTTCGAGCCCGTTCGGCGTCGAGCTTACGGGTAAATGGACCAACGACAACGCGATGCCAGAGCTGTCCCTTAACATTAGATGATGACAACTCTACCGGAAGGTTTTGCAACAGTAAGACTGCGCGTAACTGTTGTGCGTCATCAGCATCACGAAAAGATGCGGCTTGCACCCGATAGATAACTTCTTCACCAGGTACCGCGGGTTTCGGCACACTATAAGAAGTCGGATCGCCCTGTACCTTGGTATTGCGTAACAATTCAGGGAATTGAAATTGTACCTTCGGCTGTTCCTGTGAGGGGCTGTCTGTGGCCCCGGTAAGTTCGCTGCTACGCAAAAATTCCGGCGCGTAAGCCGCGGTTAGTACAATTGCCGCGCCGATAAGCGCCCCTGAAGAAAAGCTCGGCCCATGGAANGAGACGGCTTTTTGTTTTACCGGCGACGTTCTGGGTGCAGGCCTCCTGCGTGGNGCAGGTTTNCGTTTGGCGGTACGCGATCGCGAAGCGAAATCTTTCGGCATCGGGTTTAGCCAGTAAGCTGTTGNATGGNNACTATGATACAGGTCTGCTCGTCGCTTTGGGACTGGCGGCTACTACATTGCATCGTAAGGGTCTACNTCAATAGACCAGCGTAGCGTTTTAGGCGCTGCGGTCTGATTTAAGGCTGCAAGACANCGGTGTAAGGCNGAGCGGTTGGAAGCAATTAACATNAGTTGGAAGCGATGTCGGTTTGCCATGCGTGCNATCGGCGCAGGCACAGGTCCCATGATGTTTATGTCTTTATGCAGGCCTAGGGCTTGGCTCTGGGTTTTGCATTGGTGTAANAATTGTTTTGCTAANTCTGGGTTTTCNGACTCTGCTCGGATTANCGCCATGGGGGNNATAGGCGGCAACTGAGCTGTTTCCCGGCTCGCAAGCTCNATATCGGCAAAACCGCGNTAGCCTGATTCGATCAAGGTAGCAAGCANTGGATTGTCCGGTTGATAAGACTGAATCCATACTTCTCCTGGTCGCTCTGCGCGCCCAGCGCGTCCGGCCACTTGGACGATAAGTTGAGCAGTCCGTTCTGGCGCGCGAAAGTCTGGGCTCAGCAGTCCTGCATCAGCATTAATCACTGCCACCAGCGTGACGTTCGGGAAGTGGTGTCCTTTCGCGAGCATTTGCGTGCCAACTAAAACACAGGGTTCGCCGCGGTTGATCTGCTCGAGTTGGGCATTGAGTTGCTTATTAGTGCGTGTGGTATCGCGATCAATACGATACACCGGTGTGTCTTTGAACAACTGCCGCGCACTCTCCTCCGCTCGCTGGGTACCAAGCCCGATGGGCAGCAAAGCGGTATGGCCGCAATTATCGCATTGTTTTGGAATCTCAAAGCGCAGGCCGCAATGATGGCAGATCATTTGTGGCGGCATTTGGTGCAATGTGAGTTTGGCATCGCAGTCGGGGCAATGGCTTTGCCAGCCGCAGCTTTGACATAACAAGGTGGGCGCGAAGCCGCGCCGATTGAGATAAATCAGTACTTGGCCGGCAGCCTCAAGGTGTTGTCGAATGACTCGAATCAACTGATGGGACAACCCCTGTAAGACATTTTCATTGCGCATGTCGATCAAGTGAAAGGCCGGCATTTGTGCGCCGCCAGCTCGATTTAACAAACGCAAATGCTGGTAGCGTCCCCGCTTGGCATTGTACAAAGACTCTAAAGACGGCGTCGCGGAACCAAGAAGCAGGGGGATAGATAGGCTCTGGGCGCGTTTAGCCGCGAGGTCTCGCGCGGAATAGCGCAGGCCATCTTGTTGTTTATATGAGCTGTCGTGCTCCTCATCGACAATAATGAGTTGCAAGTTGCGGTAAGGCGTAAAGATTGCGGAACGGGTGCCTAAAACAATGTCAAAGTCGCCTTGCCGGCATTTCAACCATGTTTGCAGTCTCTCGTTATCAGTGAGCGCGGAATGCAGCATACCGGTGCGAGCAAAACGGCGCTGAAAGCGCGCCAGTGTCTGAGGTGTTAACGCAATTTCTGGCACCAGTACGAGCGCCTGACCGCCCCGCTCGATTACCTTAGCGATGCTCTGTAAGTAAATTTCGGTTTTACCGCTGCCGGTAACACCCTCCAGCAATAAGGTCTGGAAGCTGCCCAAAACGTGCTCGACCTGTTCGATTGCGAATGTCTGCTCTGCAGTGGCGGTTAAATGAGATTCTTTCGCTCGACTCTCAGTAAGCGGATCACAGCGCTCAACGACTGACAGCTCAACCAGCTTATTCAATAAGGCACGACTAAAGCCTGCAGCGATGATGGCAGCACCTGAACTAGCGGGGCTGTTTAATAAGAATTCCAGCAATTGTTGCTGGCGCGGTGCGCGTGGACTTTTGTACTCGGGTTTCGTCACATGCCAACAATCGGGCGGGGTTATTGAAAATTCCGCGCCGCGCCGCGCCGCGGCCGGTAATACGGTCGCCAGTACCTCACCTAAGGGATGATGGTAGTAGGCGCTCATCCATTTGGCCAAATCCAGCAGTTCAGTCGATACAGCTGGGTCTGAGTCCTCAGCATCGACCAAAGCCCGGATGGGTTTTAGGCGGCTGTGTGGATTAGCCACTTGGTTGTTGACACAAATACCTAAAGTGGTGGTCCGTCCAAACGGCACCTGAACCCGACAGCCTAAGGATGGGATGGGCATGCTGGTGGGTACGGAATAGTCGTACACGGAATGTAAGGGTCGCGGGACAGCGACTTGAATGACTCGGTTATGGTCGGACATGGGTCATTCTAAGAAGCTTTCATGATGGCTGGGAATCTCTTTTCAAAGCAAGATCAGTTTAGGCTTTAAATTGCTCCGGTAGCAGCGATCAAAATGTCTTAGTCGCTACGCTCTTGAGTCTTTAACTGCCCGTGCAGCGCCGAGCAACAGGATACACAAAGCCGCCGTCTTTTGAGGGATATCGGTGTGCTAGTTAGTTGTTGTGCCTGAAGTCAACAACATCAAAAGATAGACCTGGCTCCAGCTTGGCTGGTCTCTCAGGGCGGTCCGTTTTGTCAGGGGCAAGGTGGGAGAGAAATCGCTGACTGCCGGCTACGTAATATCGATTTCTGAACCGGTCAATTTTAGCCCGGCGATACCTATGAGAACCAAGGCGATGCACCCAACACGAAGCAGCGTTGCCGGCTCGCTGAACCAAACTATGCCAACGATGGCGATGCCGACGGCGCCGATACCAGTCCAGACCGCATAAGCACTGCCCATGGGAATATGCTTTAGAGCGAAGGATAAACATACAAAACTTAACCATGCTGCCGCGATAAAAATCACAGAAGGCCACAATTTCGTGAATCCCTCGGAGTATTTCAGCGCGATGGCCCAGACGATTTCGAAAATTCCTGCCACCACTAAAATAATCCAAGCCATTTTGACCTCGGCTAATCGTTACTACGGATTGGTCAGCCTAGTAGAACAGTGACTTACGTCTATGTTTAAGCGACCAGCGGCTACTTTTATTCGCTAAACGGTACTGCCGTCCCAGCAGTCGAGGCGAGTTCGCGCACTTTGATTTGTAGCTCAAGCGCCCGCGGCTTGTCATCCATTTGCCTTCTGTTAGACTGCGCGCCCGCAGTTTTCCGACAGTAGAAAAAAAGCGCGATGAAAGCAGAAATCCATCCGGAGTACTCCACAATTAATGCCGTGTGCAGTTGTGGCAACGTGCTTGAAATTTCATCAACAGTAGCCGAAGACATCCACGTAGACGTGTGTTCAAGCTGCCATCCTTTTTATACGGGTAAGCANAAAACGCTCGATTCTGGNGGTCGAGTCGAACGATTCCGCAAGCGTTTTGGCAACCGAATGAGCACTGGNAGCTAATCCTNCGTTCTCAGGTGCGGGCTGTGTCCAACATCTGCACTTTTCCAACGCCAGCCGTTGCGTCTATCCTGTAAAGAACTCAAACGCGAGGGAGCTACGATGTCCCCCTTTTCCAGAGTCGGCCAGCGGATCAGAAAGACCGTGCGAGAGCGCCTTGTCGCGATAGGTAGGGGATGTCTGTTGGCGTTGTGCTGGTTGGTGGCGCTGCCTGCGTATTCAGGTCCAGGCGCTGAGATGTATAACGAATTCCTTGAAAAGGGCATTATCTACCCCGACCAAGCATGGCAAGACTACGTCACTGAGGTCGGCGAGCGGTTGCTGGCGCAATCGCCTCATGCTGGGCGTGCGTATACCTTTGTGGTGGTGGATCAGCCGGTTGTTAATGCTTGGGCGACGCCAGACGCCTATATATTTGTAACCCGGGGTATTCTTGCATTC
>PAFJ01000034.1 GCA_002704325.1 Gammaproteobacteria bacterium
GTAGGATTAGGATTTCACTCAAGAATTGCTCTCTTAATAAGCTCGCTCGATGTTGAGCGCGAGCCGTGAGTCAAGAGCTTCAAGTACTATGCCAATAAATGAAGGATGGCGATAATAATTTGATTTTAGTTCGGGAATAAAAAACCCANTAAAAACAANNGCTAAGAAGTTAAAATCAAGATCTCTTTTTGCGCGACTGGCTGCCGCATGTGNCCCAGCGCCGCGAGGCTTGCTATCGCACCGCATTGGTGCGANCGGGCGCAGGTATGGTGCAGGAATTTANTTTGAAACCTCAAAGTTGGCATCGCTCATTAAGCAAAGGCGCAAATATTCTATATCGGGCTAGTCGATAACGCCCGTATTCGCCCCTCGGGGCTGTTCCCAAGCGTTAATCATCTGGTATAAGTTTTGCTAGTACGTTAATGATAGCTTCTTCTCAGGGTACATATTAAATGACGACGTGGACGCAAAAACTCCGATCATTTGTTTNGACTTCANTATTGNTAGCAACCGCAACATCGCTTGCAGCNGCGGAGACCGACCTNTCTGGCATGTACGACGTGGGCACACTTACTCCGCTGGAGCGCCCGACGATGTACGGCGATAAATTATTCCTTACGCCTGAAGAAGCTAAGGTTATCGAAACCCAATTTGCTGCTAGGGTTCAGCGAGCGAATGCGAGCAGTGACCCTAACCGATCTGCGCCAGAGTCGGGCGGCAAGGTTGGCGGCTACAACATGTTTTGGCTCGATATTGGTGAATCCGCTGCAAATATCGATGGTCGCTTCAGAACGTCGATCCTTACCNCGCCNAGCGACGGAAGAATTCCTGCGATGACCGAATTCGGGCGGAGCAGGATGGCNCAATTGCAAGCGCAATGGCGATTACTATGGCGCTCACAGGATCTTGCAGCTAGTAAAAATACTGGAACAGCTTGGTGGCTCGATAATTCCGATGGTAGGGGCCCTTATGACGACATAGAACAGCGTCCTTTGGCCGAGCGTTGCATTGTCGGTTCTAGATCAACGGCTGGTCCGCCGATGTTGCCAAACATNTACAATAACCATAAGCGTATTGTTCAGACGCCTAACTACGTGATGATCTTGACGGAAATGAATCACGATGCACGAATTATTCGGCTCAATGGCGAGCCCAAGTCTGAGAAGCTGAGCAGTTGGCTAGGTGACTCGGTTGGGTACTGGGAAGGTGGTACTCTGGTTGTAGAGACGGCTAATTTTGGTGAATTCCCTGCGCTTTCTGGCGCCAACGAGAATCTTAAGGTTAAAGAATTCTTTAGCCGAAAAGCTGATGGTGGACTTCTTTATAGATTTGAAGTCGATAATCCTGATGTTTGGTCAAAACCTTGGGCTGGGGAATACTCTTGGACGCCCAGTAATGGCAAGCTTTACGAAGTCGCATGTCATGAGGGCAACTACGCGTTGGGAAACATTCTGCGAGGGGCAAGGCTGCTGGAGCAAGACGCTTCCCCAGCAGCTGATTAGAATCATGCCGCAGGCTTGAGGCACTTTCGTAAGCTTAGGGCCTTGAGTGCATTCACAGTAAAGAGATCGCCATCATGACCAAGCAGGCAAGGGAGCCTAACCAGAATAATGTCCGAATGTAGATCATTCCTGCGATGTAACTCACTGCGAAGGCGGTTCGAAGAACCAACCAATAGGTCATTAGTCCGGAGTTGTCTACTTGCAATACTATGGACAGAACGCTGAGGGCTAAGAATGCCGGTAGACTTTCTTGCAGATTCGCTGCCGCGCGCTTTGCTCTGGCGCTGTGTAGAGATTCCTTAGGGTCGTTTTGGTCTCTGTTTGATAATAGATACTCGAGTCGATCTAAACTGAATACCGTCGGCGCAATCCAAAACTGCACCAGTGCCAGCAGCAGCGCTAAAATGATTAAAAGCGTCATATCCCCTCCTAAATTTCCTCTATCCTCAACGCCATAGTAAGGACCTTTGCCCTGACCACAAGCTCAAATTTGGCGCACCAAATACTAGAGTAGTTTGGATTTCAGCCCTCTATGCGCTAACAAGAGGTGCTAACGGTTTAACTGCCGATGCGCATTTTTCCAAGAAAGTCCATTTTTCCTAGTTTTACGCCNTTCATTCGCAATATGTCGTAAGCGGTCGTCGCGTGGAAATAGAAGTTTGGCAGCGAGAACGAAAGCGCGAAATTTTCCGCAGTGAACGGCATCTCATTGGCGCCCAGTTTGAAGATTATTGTTTTGCCAGCTAGCGCGTTAATGGTTGTTGGGTCCTGATCTTTCATCACAGCGATGCTTTCTTTGGTCGTNGCNAAAAGCATNTCGTAGTCGCCNTGTTCCGCCTTGTGATTAAAGGCATACATCGGCGGGCCAAATTCTCCTGCGTGCAGGCCTTCAATGGCTTTGGCTGAGTGGTGGTTGAGGGACATCACTTGGAAATAGAAATTTTGCATATCTTCGTAAAGCGCGCAGTCCACGACATCCACTAGATCGATTCCATTTGTTTGGCAATGAGCAAGGCCTTTCTCCATAAAGCCGACAGCACCTTCGAGCACTTGGGTGTAGGAACCCACCGTTAAGTCGTAAAGCATAGTGGTCATATATTTTTCCTTGATGTTTTGTTTTTAGCGCCTGGATTGGGCGCGATTGCGAAAAATCCTCAAGCGGCTATCGGCGCATCGCGCGCAGTTCTTTTTGCGTTACCTCGCCGTAATTTCCGCGCTATGCGCAAAAACCCGGGGCCCTGCGCTTCTAGTCCCTGCACCATCGCGAATCGCCCAATCTCTGCGTTTGCTGCACCGAATTCTTTGAATCCATCGTTGGTAAATGCCCGTGCTAGGCGTCAATTGGCAGCCTTGCGTTAAAAATCCCACGGCATAATCCCTTAGATAGAATCCGGAATATCTAGAGTATTTTCCCACCGGCATTTAGTGCCCAAAAGCAGCACGCTCGCAAAGTAATTCTTAGAGCCTAAAGGCACTGGCTGCATATTACAGCTTTATGCATCAGGAAAATTGGAATCTTGCTACGAGATTTTGAAGGTATTTACCAGTGTGACGCCGATC
This sequence comes from Gammaproteobacteria bacterium, assembly GCA_002704325.1. GTDB lineage: Bacteria > Pseudomonadota > Gammaproteobacteria > Pseudomonadales > Azotimanducaceae > UBA4421. The sequence continues at coordinate 3,063 of PAFJ01000034.1, forward strand.
ACGATGAGGAATAACCCAAGCACAGTGGGCGGATTCAAGGCTTGCTGATAAAAGACTGCACTACAGAGCGCGACAGAGAAAACGCCAAGCCCCGCCCAAGAGGCATAGACCACGGCCAGCGGGAGTTTTTGCACCACAATGGCCAAAAGATAGAAGGATGCTGCGTAAGAACCGATAACCAATACCGATGGAAATAGTTTGTTGAAGCCCTGGGATGCAGGGAGTAGCAGGGTGCCGACGACTTCTAATGTAATCGCAGCAAGAAGTAAGAGATAACTGTTCAAATTTGGTCTCCANGGGTTTAGCGNCCCATAATATTAGCGTTGCGCTGTGCAAAACATGCACGTGGTGTTAAAGGCCCGCATGTTTAAAAAGAAATCTGAGAACCATAAATATGGGTATTTATAGTGCGATGCTGTCCGGATTTAGCCTTGGGTTCAGCTTAATTCTGGCGATTGGCGCGCAAAACGCATTTGTGCTGCAGCAAGGTATCCGCAATCAGCATGTATTTTGGACCTGCCTTTGTTGTGCGCTATCAGACGCTGTCCTTATTGGAGCGGGCGTGAGCGGTTTTGCAGCCCTGATCTCTTTGTATCCCTGGGTCGATTCAGCAGCGCGCTACGGTGGGGCGATGTTTTTAATCGCCTATGGGCTGTTCAGCTTCAAGAGCGCCGTCTTTGGTAGCAATTATATGGATTATTCAGAGGCTCGAAAGCCACAGTCTCTTTCATCCGCATTGCTGATGTGTTTTGCNTTTACTTGGCTNAATCCTCATGTTTATTTGGACACACTATTTTTGATTGGCTCAGTGTCTACTCAGTTCGAAGGTCAACGTATTTACTTTGCATTNGGGGCAATGGCTGCAAGTTTTGCTTTCTTTTTTCTGCTCGGTTACGGCTCGCGGCGCCTGACGCCTCTATTTGCAAAACCCGTGGCGTGGAGATATTTCAATGCGGTAATTGGCCTAACGATGGTAACGATTGCTGCGAGTCTCATTTTCTAGAAACGATTCTTGATTGGAATCACGGCCGCTGTTTTCTAAACCAAGCATGTGTTCGCTACCAAGCGTTGCGAACAATGAATGCTGCTGGCTCCAAAGGATTTTGTTTTGCTTTTCTTGCGATCAGCCGTTTCAGCGCAGGTGTGCTTCACAGTTACCTTTGCGCTGGCCGTGACCCTTGTGCATGCCAATCGCCGGAATGTCGATGACATCAAAATCTAGACATAGCGACAACGTTTCTCTTCCTAGTAGCAGGCACTGGTAATGGGTAAAAGCCGGATGTTGCACGGTGACGTTGATATCAACACTTGAAACATCCAGCGGGCGGCATTCGCTGGCCAATTCTCCGTTCGCATAGAACAGGTGCAGCAGCTCGACAGTCCCAGGCCAGACGTTGAATTCCTCTCCATTAGGTAGCGCAAATTTCGGGGTTGCGGGAAATTGCCGCTCCATCGGTTGAAAACCTGCTTGGGCAGCGATCCGTCTTTGTGTAGCAATGATCCCGTCGGGAACAGCCGGGCAGAATATGTGCAAACCAGCAGGCAGTTCGAACCGTACCAACAAAGAGCTTTGGCGCGGTGCTATTCCAGAACATCAGAAGAAACTTCGAGGCAACTTTTCTGCCGGTTAGAAGACCAACTTTGATGGAATCTTCCAGTATTTCTATTTTTGTTTCTGCGACATGGAGTCCTATACATCGCTGGGAGTTTTGCTATGTTTGGTTTAAGTAATGCATTGATTGTCAAAGCCACATTTTTATTAATTCGAGTCCTTAGTGTTTGGAGGAGTCATATGAGAAAAGAACTGCAAATTTCCATCATCAAAGAACTGATGTCGCAATTAGACGAAGGTCGAAATGTTGACGCTGGTGTTCAATTTAAAATGCCAACAGATTCCTATGTTTGTCCGGAGCGGGCAAGCCGGGAGCAGCAAGAGTTTTTTCGAAATCATCCGCAACTCATTGGACTCTCGGGCGATTTGCCTTCTGCTGGTTCTTATCTAACCACGGATGATTTTGGGGTGCCGATACTCGCCACACGTGACAAGGATGGGGTCTTCCACGCGTTTCTGAACGCGTGTAGACATCGTTCGGTGAAAGTCGCACAGGAGGAACGCGGTAAGAAGAACGTTTTCACATGCCCCTTTCACCACTGGAGCTACGCGAATACTGGAAATCTTCTGACAATCCCAAACAACGACCACTTTGGGGAAGTTGATAAAAGCTGTATGGGACTCGTGGAGTTGCCGGCAGTTGAGAAATCAGGTTTGCTTTGGGTCCACCCTAACCCGCAGGCTTCTCTTGATGTTGATGAATTACTCGGGGCTCTAGCGGAGGAGTTGCCTTCGTTTGAAATGCACTCCCAGATTTCTGTCGGCCACACCACCATAGAAAAAAATCTTAATTGGAAGTTTGCTAACGATACTTTTGGCGAAACTTACCATTTCGGTAAGTTGCACAAAGACACTCTTGGCCGACTCTATTACGGCAATAACCTCCATTTTGAAGAATTTGGGCGGCACCATCGATTTGTTACTGCAAATAGAGGGATTGATGCGATGCGAGAAATCCCTGAGTCGGAGTGGGACATAGGAAAATGTACATTCGTTTTGTATCACCTTTTCCCCAACATACAACTTATAACCAGCAGAGCGTCTACGACTCTTATTAGAATTTATCCGTCAAAAGATAATCCCGGTCAGTCCGTTACACGTATCGGTTTTTACTACGCGCCTGAGATTGCTGAGGAGGCCGATGATTTAGCGACCAATGCTGCGGCAAATAGCGATGCTTACGATTTTTCAGAGGGCCGAGCAAGCCTTTCAGCTGCTTTGGAAGTCTTTAAGTCCACGGTGGAAAACGAAGACTACGTAATGGGCGAAATGCAGCAGAAAGCCGCGGAGAGTGGGCTGCTGAAAGAAATTATTTTTGGACGCAACGAACCTGCATTGCATCATTTCCACAACAATTATCGCGAGGCGCTGGGCGAGCCGCTACTAGAAAGGGCATAGTGCTGGAGGATCTACCACCGGGTATTGTGTAGGCATCCTTGCCAGTGGTGAGTGCAAGTGGAACGGGAGGCAGAATAGGATGGATGTTGCTGGTGAGCCTATTGTTGGTCGACGTGCGTGGCGGGGTGCCGAGTTACAGCATCGCTCTGATTGGATCGTCAATCTAGCCCCCGAGCAAGTGGGAAGCCTGTACCAACTAGCCGACAAGTTACCCGTCGACAGCGACGAATGGCCGGGCCTTAATCTTGATGAGTACTGTCCTGAATCGTTAACAGGTTTAATTACGGCGGTATCCGCTGAGCTTAGTTCCGGCCGAGGCTTTGCGTTAATTCGTGGGATCGATCCAGCGGACACCGAGCGATTGCGAAGGGTTTTTTGGGCTTTTGGTGTCGGTGTCGGTCAGCCGGTAATGCAAAACGCTAAGGGCGAGGTTCTGAGTATTGTCGCAGATCGGTTCGCCGGTGCGGAGCGGGGCAGGGATACGCGGGGCTATGAGAGCAATGATGAATTGCGTTTCCATTGTGACGGTGGCGATTGCATCGCCATGTGTTGTATTCGTCAAGCACCTGAGGGTGGCCTGAATGGTCTGGTTAGTTTATTTGCGATTTATAACGAGATATTGGCAAATTATCCGGAGCATATGCAGGCCCTAAAGACGGGTTACGAGCTTTATTCACGCAAAGAGCAGGGTGATGCAGCGTCAACTAAGAACTTAGGTAAGGTGCAGGAGCGCCGCATTCCTGTTTTTGCTTGGCATCAAGGCCGTATGAGTGCGTGGCTGAATATTCAACTCGCGGAAATTGCCGCAGAGGTCAGCGGGAAGAACTTTGGTTCAGGCGAGCGTGAAGCGTTGGCTTGTGTAGAAACCATAGCCAATCGCCCCGACCTGCAACTTACGTTTATGCAACAGCCAGGCGACGTTTTGCTTATCAATAACCTTGCTGTTATGCATCGGCGAGAAAAGTACTTCGACTCTGTTGATGCCGCAGAAAAGAGAAGCCTCTATCGAATGTGGCTTAATTTGCATGACAGTCAGCCGGTACTTGCCGCCCATTCGGCGCTGCGCCAGGGAATTCCTGGGCCAAGCCCTGCCATAGCAGCGTTGTAAGCAGTTGCTTGCAGAGGAGCCACCCGTCGCTCGAGGTTTCCTTGGGGTTAATAACGTTATGATTAACCGATTTTTTTGAATACTCGGATCACTAATTGCAGCTTTGCCATAATCAAAATCCGCACGACGCGAGTACACCGAGAATGCTAACCATCAACGTTTTGTCTCAATTAAGCCTTTCGATCTCTGCGCAGCGCTGGGGCATCGCAGGTGTGCTGGCTGTGCTCGGGTTATCGCTTGGCTTAATTGATATGGCTGCTGCGGATCCCAAGCCTCACCGAACGATCGTAACCAAGAGCGGAGTTGAAGTTGCTGAGTACCGGGGCGTGCGCTATGCAAAGTCGCCTGAAAAACAAAATCGCTGGAAAGCCCCGGTAGCTGTTACCGAGTTAGAAATATTGAACGAATGGCCGCCAATTTGCGTTCAGGACGANGGAAATAGGAATTGGTATCAGGCTGTTGCTGAAGGTGTTGGATCAGACGCTTCGCTCATTCCGCCGACCCCCCAGATAAGCGAAGATTGTCTCTTTCTCAATGTGTGGCGCCCGCGCAATAAAAATTCCGAAAAATCGCCCGTGATGGTTTGGATACATGGTGGGGGTAACGTGGGTGGCTGGTCCTTTGAGCCTAACTACCGTGGTCACGAACTGGCTGCTAGAGGAGTAGTCGTCGTATCAATTGGTTATCGACTGAATGTATTTGGCTTTCTAGCTCACCCTGATTTGACGGCTGAAACGCCTTATTCATCCTCAGGTAACTATGGGCTACTAGATCAATTGCAGGCCCTGCGTTGGGTTCAAGCAAATATCGAAAAATTCGGCGGGGACCCTACTAACGTAACAATATTTGGAGAATCTGCTGGTGCTGGAAATGTTGGTTATCTCATCGCCAGCCCGCTGGCTAACCAGCTGTTTCATAAAGCTGTTATCCAAAGCGGTGGTTGGCCAATGCGACAGAACCGGACGCTTGAACAGGATGAAGCAGATGGACTAGCTTTTTCCGAAAAAATTTCCTTATCCGTCGCAGAGCTTCGAGATATCGGAGCGTTAGAATTGCTCAAACGATCGCAAGAGCACTACTTTCGGGGGCATTCGGCTTTGACATATGACCCGCCTGTTGACGGTTGGTTTCTGCCTGACACCCCGGCGGTTAGGTATCAACACGAAGATCTGCCCAAGCGACCCGTGCTTATAGGTTCTAATGAGAACGAACATCTGATGTACCTACCAGACAGCACCAAAACCGACTGGGAAACTGCGCTGTTGGCAGTGGACGAGCGGCAGCGTCCAGCAGTTGACGCGCATTTAAAACATCTTAGCTTCAGACAGAAAATAGATGCGCTGACTACGGCTGCAGACTATTTTTGCGATTCTATAGCTACGGCCAATGCTTTGATGAAAAGCGCTTCGCCAGTATATTTTTACCGATTTCGCAAGGTCAGGGCGCAGGCTGAGTTGCTCGGAGCCTATCATGGTGCGGAAATACCTTATATTTTTGATACCCATGACGATTGGTTGCCAACTTCGAATGCGGATAAGACGCTGACGGAAGAGATGATATCGAGATGGACGCTTTTCGCCAAGACTGGACGGCTGGATGATACGGACTCTTGGCCAAAGTGGTCTGAAAGTAAGATCGCAGGGCTCTTGCAAGATCCGTTACTTTACGGGGCCTTAGACGACTCACTGTGTTCACTCATCGCCGCTCACTAGTTTTTTAATAGGGTTTTCGTATGAATTTACATCCTCGAGGGAATTTCTGCTGGAGACTCCTTGCTGGCCTGATAATCGGCACGAGTTTCACAACCATTGGNTTTGCAGCAGGAGCGCAAGAGAGCCNTAAAACGTCGCAGGCGNCNGNTGATTCGGCGTTGTGGAAGCAGACGCGTATTCAACACCAAAAGCTGCCTACGCAGGATATTTGGTGGACTGTTAACGGCAAAGATATGCTCTGGAATTTTAAAAATCTACATCAGTTATTCCCAACGGCGAATGTTTATAGAACCGGCACTCCGTCAAANCTAGAAATTGATTTAGATCCAAGATTGAGAGATTACCAGCTCGAAATTGATGGATCAGAGATGACTTTGGATCAATTTATTAACAGCGACCGCTCCACAGTGATGGGGATGGTTGTTCTTCATAAAGGCAAGATCGCGTTCGAATCCTATCCGCGTATGCGTGANTACGAGATGCCTATTCATTGGTCGGTGGCGAAAGTTTTCCCAGGGCTGCTGGTGCGAATTTTAGAGGAGCGAGGNCAGATAGATGTTTCTAAGCCGATAGATTTTTATCTGCAAGAATTGTCGGGTTCCAGTTTTGCGCAAGTGACGGTCAGAAACTTGTTGGATATGGCGTCTGGACTCGATTGCGGAGATCAGTANGTAACCAGAGATTCTTGCTATTACCAATACTCAATATCTGTGGGCGACGGGCATTGGCGTGAAGGTGACCCNAAAGATCCCTACACGTTTTTAGCTGCGTTGCAGGCAGAGCNGCTTAGTCCGCAGGGTGAGCGATACAGTTATTCCGGGGTCAATACGTTCATTCTTTCGTGGTTGGTTGAGAAAGTGACTGGTCTGAATTTTCAGGACGCGCTGACTCAGGAGGTTTGGTCGAAAATAGGTGCGGAGGCGAATGCATCGTTCTTAGCACCCAACCAAGGCGTAGCAATGACGCATGGAGGTTTTCTTAGTCGGCTTCGAGATCTCGCTCGATTTGGAGCGCTCTATACACCTAGTTTTGCGCTCGTAGCTGACACAGCGGTAATCTCGCAGGCTCATCTTGATCTTTTGCAGGACCACGGCAGGCCCGAACTTACGGCCGACACTCGGCAAATGCCGGGTTTCAAGCACAACGTATATCAGTGGGATGCAGTGCTAGAAGACGGCACAATGTTCAAAGGAGGATGGGCAGGCCAAGGGTTGATCGTAAATCCAAGATGGGATGTGGTCGCGGTATACAACGGCTATTTTAAGGACGACAACTATAGCGAGGAGCCTTTAATGCCCCACATTCTTTCCGCGCTTAAGACTTTGTACGGGAATGAAAGCGCTCCCGTTGAACAACGGTAGCGCTTTTCACTCAGCCTTTCGCTAGTTCAATCTAGCTTTAACCCTCATGCCGACCGTTCTTGGCCGGTTAGTCGTGATTCGAGAATCATAACTACCTGTGTTTATGAATATCTGTGCTCGCTCATCTGTGAGATTCGTCGCATAAAATTCAAATCCGTATCGGCCATCACTCATTTCCCAGCCTATACGAGCATCCATTATGGCGTAAGAATCCTGCAACTGAGGGGCAGCATCTGCCTGAAATGGCTCGGTTATCAGTAGATTCCACATTCTGCCCGTATACGAATAAGACACATGAGCGTGGCCGTTCCAGTTCGCGGTTTGATTCCAGGTGTACCTAGCATTACCTGCAAATCGAAATTCCGGGGAGTACGGTAGACGCCTCCCATTAGGAGCCCAAACCACATCTGGGTCTACGGTCGAGTTGAAGTCTTTGGTGAGCTGGCTTTTGTTATATGTTGCTCCCAGACCAATGGTTAGATTTGGTGTTAACAACGTATTTAGTTCAGCCTCTATTCCATCCACTTCGGCATTTCCGGCATTGGCGCGAAAAATAAGCGGCGATATGAGGAGGTCATAAATTGACGTCTGAAAGTCTGTCCACTCCATATGGTAAATCGCGCCATTAAAGGTCAACTGACCTCCGCTGGAGCGGAGTTTCCAACCCAATTCGTACGAATCTAATACGTCGGGCTGAAAGAGCTCCGGCACGTTTGGATTCGTCGCGCCTGCAGTATTTCCTCCGCCTGGCCTAAAGCCCTCAGCATAGTTGAAGAACGCGAGTAGATTGTCATTTACATCGTAAGTTAAGTTGAGCTTATAGATGACGTCGTCAGTAGAGTCTCCATTGCCCGGTGCCAGATCAGCCGACTTGGAGTCATAAAAATAACCTGACCAGCCTCCACCAGGCGATGAAAATTCAGACTCAAACATTCTCGCTCCGACTGTGGCCGTGAGGCGATCGTTTATGTCGTAAGAGACCTCGCCGAAAAACGCGGTTTGCTTCCATTCAGACTCCCAGTCGGCGCTCCACCACTCGTTCGGGAGCGGCTCTCCACCGTAGGACGACGTATAATACGCCCCGGGACCACCGTCGTGCTGTATTCCCGGCATGTCCCAAAAGATGAAGTTATCACTTGAGTTGTCTTCAAAATAAGCACCTGCAATCCAGCTTAGCGGGCCTTCGCCGTTGGAGTTTATCCTTACCTCGTGCGTGGTTTGTTCTGATTGGTAATCGCCTTCGAAGAACATGCTTGGGTCGTTACAGTTAACGTTTCCATACCAGTAGTAGTCATCGCATGCGAATTGCTGCACCCAGGCGCCAAAAGAGGCGTATTCGACGTAGTCCGAGTAATCTGAAGTTCGCTTAGTATCACGATCTAAGAAAGAACCCGAATAAACGATGTCTGCAAAGCCGAGATCACCGTTTAGTGACCAGGCGACTTGTCCATAACTCAGATCGCCGAATTCAGGTCCAAAACGTGCTACTTCAAGATCATCATAGCGGGTCGGATCGTGGTCCCACGCGCCGCTTGTTTCACTATTTTGAACAAAGCCACTGACCATAGCGGACCACTCATCGCCAAGTGATGTCTTAAATGATCCGCGAACGCCGGTTGTTTTTTCTTCGTTATAGGCGGTTTTTGAGAAGTTGTCGTTTGAAACGGTAGCGCCATTTAAATACGTGCGGGTTGTGCTTACGTTATCCACAAAGCCATCTGACTTATCGTACCAAGCGACTAATCGAATGGCGGAGATGCCTGATTGCACTGGAATGTTCACGAATCCCTCGACCGTGCTGACGCCGTCGCCACGCTCTATTGAGCCAAAGGAAACATCCGCTCCAGCATCGAATTTTTCTGGGTCAGGCTTTTTGGTAATTATCCTCACCGTGCCTGATGTGGCGCTTGCACCGTAGTAAGTACCCTGGGGACCGTTCAATATTTCGATTCTTTCGATATCGTAGTTGTGCAAATCAGCAATGCCGCCAGAGTAGGTGAGCGGCGCATCATCGAGATACATGGTCGCCGTTGCTGTATTAGTTCTATTAGGATTGCTGCCGTCNGCGATGCCGCGGATGAACATGAAGGTATTGCCGGGTCCGGCGCTGATGTAGGAAATCGATGGACTCAGATTGGCCACATCTTCAAAGCGAGAGATATCTAGATTTTCAATCGTCTCGTCGGTTATTGCTTGAATAGAAAGCGGCACATCTTGCAGATTATTTGACCGACGCGTGGCTGTAACCACTACTTCTTCAATGGTACCTGCGGATTCCTCTGCGCTTATTGCCACGCCCGGTAGNGTGCCGCAGGCCAGTGCAATAGCACTCGCGAGTGCGGTTCTCTTAAATGTTGTTTGAGTCTTAGATTCGACTTCGAACGGTTGCCCGCCCGAATGTTGCTGAAGACGACGCATTTGTACTCCCTCTCAAAATTTTAATNNCTCCNAANCCNNTGAGANTAGAATACAAATTTACGCAGATTTAGCAAACTAGCTGCGGATGCNNNTTTTGTTTGCGCGCATNANATTTAAGAANGATTTNTATGGTTNTTATATGCTTTTGCTCTTCAAGCAATTCCGGACCAATCGCTTGCTTTAGTGGTTCTAGCCACTCTTCGTAATTTTGCCAATGGGCAACGCCTGTTCTATAGATCGGTTGCCGTACTTGTTGAGCACTGGCCGTCCGCACCGCTCTTNCGGTTTCGTGAAAGCGGATACAGCTTTCTTCAAAAGGCAAGTTGCAGTGATCAAGTAAGCGTCTAACTTGAGATTCGAGATCTGCGACCACGGATTCATAGTTGACCTCTAGAATTCTGTTAGGAAGTGCATTGTGCCAATGGTCCATCATAGAGCGATACTCTTTAAAGTATTGCCCGACTCGGTCTAGTCCGTAGCTAAATGTTTGGCCTCTTGCGAAATTTTGTTTGAAAACTGAGAAGCAGCAATCCAATGGATTTCTTCTGGCATCGATGAAGATAGCGTTTGGCAAAATTGTTGCGATGAAACCGATATGCAGGAAATTATTGGGCATTTTGTCGATAAAAAATTGCTTGCCTGATCTAAAAGGAAGGGTCTCGCTGAAATAGCGTTCGGCATATTCCGCCGCGAGTTGCTCGCCAGCTGAACCGTTCAATCTCTCGTATCCCGCAGGCATTGATTCCAATTCGCGGGCGAAATTAAGAATTTGCGGTAATTCCATAGTGCCCTCTATTTCGGAGTGCGACGCCAGAATTTGCTCGATGAGCGTCGACCCAGCTCGAGGCATTCCAAGCACGAAAATCGGGCATAAGTTGGATTCTTGGACGGCCGTCTTCTGTTTTGGGTGAACGAACGCTGCTTTGATCTGGTCGTTGCGGTTTTTAAAGTCTGGGAACGAAAAGGCCTCTAGGTCTGCTTTGATTTCGTTGCCCGCCGTGTAGTGTTTGAAGGACAAGGCGAAATTTTTTTGGTCTTCGTAGGCCTTGCCTAACGCGAAGTGGAAGGCAGCTAGATCCGTGCTTGCGGCTTGTTGCCGATCAACTTCGGACGTCATTTGTGCTATTTCATTGCGACTGAAGCGGTAGGTTTTTAGGTCTGCCTTGCTCCACATGGCTTCGCCGAGTAAGGGGTCTAATTCGTATGCTTTTGTGTAAGCCGATTCGCTCTGAGCAGGGTTGCCGATGGTTTTTTCGACATGGCCAAGGGACAGGAGCACTCGAGGTTGATTCGCTTTAATTGCAAGCGATTTAATGAACGCGTCACGAGCTTTCTCAGGCTCCAAAGCGCCGGCGAGTACTGTGCCAAGCATGGTCCAACAATCCGCTACGTCGGGAGCCAAATCCACGGCCCGCTGTGCGGCTTCCCGTGCTTTTTCGAATTCGGCATTCTCACTGTATGCGCGCGCCAGTCCCCGCCATAGCGACTCGGTATGCGGTGAAATTCGAAGTCCGTGATTGAGGAGAGTTTTTGCGTCTTTAACGTTGGATGTGTCTAACGCGATTGTGGCGAGCCCGATCAGTGCGTGGATGTGATCCGGCTGTTTTTTGAGCACGTCACGAAAGATGGATTCCGCCTCCGCGCCGCGTTTGTCGGTCAACGCTTGAATGCCTTTGGCAATTTCGACCCTAAAACGGTCGGTTTTTACTGCCCGCTTGAAGGCGTCAACGGCTTTAGCGCGATTGGGCACGGCAGCGAAGACATTCGCTAACAATTGCCATGCTTCGGAAGATTGTCGCCTGCTCAAAAGACGTTCAATTACCTGTTGCGAATCGTCAAGTTGGTTGGCGAGAAAAAGCGCTCTGCCATAATCCAGATGGGCTTGAAAGAAATTTGGCGAGGCGTCGGAAACTCTTTGCAGAAGCCGAATTGCACTCTCACTATCACCGGTCTCTAGTTTGATTAACCCGAGTAACCGCAGCGAATTTGGTTCTTCAGGGTCATGAGTTAATATTGCTTCGAGTGTGGCAACCGCTTCGGCAGATGCACCGGCTTGAAGTTGATTTTGGGCTGTGCTGAATTTTTCTTGTATATCCATCTAGACAAATTTGGGTGACGGTTGCGTTGCTCTGGGTTTAGCGGATTCGAGAGATTAAAGCAATATTCAGCGCAATTCAGTCGGAACCCTTGTTGGGTCTTGGCCTTTGCGGCCGAGCGGGAAAACTTGCACTCAAACTCCAATTTAGGAACTGCTGGAACGCATAAAGCGGCGAGTTGCGTTCTCTNTATATTGTTCGGCGGGGGCGTTANGGGTCTAGCTTTTCTAGGGAAAGCCTGATGTCTTTGTCGTGTGCAGTACTTGGTAACAAATTTGCGCTCGACCGGACGCGTGGTAATCCTTATGTTGGTCAGCATGGGGTGGTCGCTATTAGCTTAGGTGCTTGGCGAGCGTTGTCGTCCATATTTCCATGGGTGCCACACAAGAGGAGGGGTAATGGTAAAGCCTGGTTTGCGCGTGGGTGTGTCCTACGACTTTCGTAATCCGCCAGATTCTGGGGTCAGTGATCAGTATTTGTATGCGGAAATTCTTGAACAGGTGCAGTGGCTTGATCGTATTGGTGCAGATCTGGTGTGGTTCACCGAGCATCACTTTGTCGACGACGGTTATCTGCCAAGTTGGGTGCCGGTGGCTGCAGCTATGGCCAGCGTTACTCAGCATGTGCGTTTTGGCACCGATATCTGCCTCATGCCATTCAATCATCCCATCCGACTGGCAGAGGATCTTGCGGTGCTCGATAACTTATCCGGTGGGCGTGTTGATTTAGGTATCGGCATGGGCTACGCGCCTCATGAATTTCGCGGTTTTGGCTTGCCTGTGGCGAGGCGGGTGTCGTTGATGAACGAGGGCATTGAAGTGCTCCAGCATTGTTTCGCTGGGGAGCGTTTTAGCTATCGTGGCAAGCGGTATCAGTTTGAAGACGTAAAAATTACACCCGGCTATGTGCAAGAAGGCGGCCCGCCATTGTGGATTGCGGCAATGTCCCAAGCGGGGGCATTGCGTGCAGCGCACTATAACAGCAACTTCTTACCCCAAGGGGTAAAGGCAGAGTCTTATGACCCGTGGGTGAATGCATTGCGGGACAGCGGCAGAAACCCGGACGATTATAGAGTCGGCATTATTCGCAGTATCTTGGTCACCGACGATAAAGCGAGTGACTGGGAACCTGTGCGTGCTTCCGAGCGTTATCGTATGCAGCTTTATCGCAAGTTCTTTGAAGAAAGCGGTGAGGGATTTGGGCGTAAGGGCGAACAAGTTCCTCAAGCCTGGATTGTCGGCGATGTTGATCATTGCGTGGCCGAGCTCAAGCACTTCATTCGAACCTTTGGCATCACCGACATTGTATCGATGGCGGTACCGCCTGGCCTTCGTGCTGGTGATATGAGTGACTCTTTAGAGCGCTTGTTCACCGAAGTCGTACCGCGGGTAAAGCTCGAACTGCAAAGCGACGCTTAATCTCGAGTACTGCTGCTTGTCTTCAGTAGCTGGCCAGCTGTTGTGCTCAAGATGGCGGTAGCCCCCACGCTTCGTTGGCGCCGCTGCCGTCTTGGTCTAGTGGGTAGATTGGCCGGCGAACTTTATCAAAGGTCAGTTGGCTGTAATCCGAGGTGCAAACGCCTCGGCCCGCGCATTCGATGACTTGCTTTGCTAAATTACGGAATCCCACCCGATAGTGAATCCTGCTTTTCAGCATGACGTAGTCATAAGCCATGGGTTCCATCCCCAAGGAGCGAAAGCACTCGGGATCGTAAGGTTCGATATGGCGCGAGATGATGGCGATGTCGACCGTACCAACGGACAGCACGGCAGAGGTGCCCATGTTTATGGTTAGGCCCCGAGCCATGGCCACCTGCGCTTGAAACTTGCCGTTAGAAATGAGCTTCACTTCGCCGGTAAGCGAGATTGGCTTGCTCTGTGCGGCTAACGCCGGCATTGGCAGCTTGCCGCCTAGCTCCACTGTGATCGTTGCGCCCACGCCCGCCGCGGTCATTTGTTCAACGACTTCTGGATCGTAAAATCCAAATACAGCGACGCGTTCCAGCCCGGCGGCCAATACCGCGTTGAGCACTTCAGTCGTATCCATAGTGCCACCGGATGCGGTGTTGTCGTAATGATCCAGAACAATTACCGGGCCTTGTCCCTCGCTCGTTGCGGCGGTTTTTGCCCGTTGCATCGATTCTGGCAACGGTTCTATCTCGTAGACGAAGTCGTGACGCGCTTGCCAAGCGCTGTTGAGCAACTCGTGAACCTGAGACTGTGCGGCTTCGGCGTTATCGTCAGTCATGACCACCACACTCAATCCAGCATCATAAATATCGGCGTGGGGAAATCCGGTAAATACACTTACCCCAAGATAGCCCGATTGCTCTAATTCTACAGCTTTGGCCTGCAGCGATGCGTTTGGCTCATCGTCCGTGCCTTGACGCATCACATGCGGCAACATGGGCGCGTTAGCCCAGCGCAATACCGGCTTCGTCTGCCCGTTGAGCATGGCAAAAAATGCCTCGGCGCCGCGACGAGCGGTGCTGTCCATGTCGATATGTGGATAGGTGTGATAGCCCGTCAGCACGTTGCAATTGCTCACCATCAGTTCGGTAATGTTGGCGTGCATATCTAGAGATATTGCAATGGGAAGGGATGGGTTTTTAGCGCGGATACGGCGGAGTAATTCGCCTTCTCCATCGTCATAAGTCTTTGTGGTCATTGCGCCGTGCAGATCGAGTAGCAAAGCGTCGACGCGCTGACACAACTCCACTATGGCATCACACATGTACGCGTATGCATCATCTTCAACGGGTCCGCTAGGTGGTGCGGCGGCAGCGATACCCATCTCAATACTGACATTTTGAGCTTCAGCGACCTCAATGTAGCCGCCAAGACAGGACGCGGTTCCGCGATAAGTTTGCAATGCTGCTTCGCCGCGCAAAGGTGTCCCATGACCACCTGAAAATCGATCGAGATCCGTGACCACGGGTGAAAAGGTGTTGGTCTCGTGGCTCATCATAGCTATGCCTATCCTCACGTAACCGTCCTCCGAGTTGATGCTTGTTTTACCTTGCTTGAACAGAATTTCTAACACTTACCCACATAAATCAAACATACATTGATCNCAGCGCGACCGTGCTCGAATGCTGTCGGCGCTTGAGCACGGTTGCAAAGTGGTAGGCAAAGCGCGCGATCATGGGTTAATTTTAGGCTGCAGTCCGAGGGATTAGAGGAGGTGCCCCGTCTATGAGTCCAACACCAGTAGAATTCGATCCAGATTTTATTGCCGAGCATTCGGCGTCTGATCAGCAAATATATCTTGCGGAAACCAAGTCGAAAGAACCCATGGCGTCGGTACTGGCGAATAATCCGGAGATATATTTTGTGCCGCCGCAGCGCAAAAGTGATTGGGGTAAATGGGAATTTAAGCCGGGTGCCTACTACGATACGACTATCGGTTCGAAGCATTCGCACTGGCGTGATGTGGACCTGCCGCAGCCGAGCAGAGACATTCACCAGTTGCGTCGTGACCTACTGCGCTGGGGCTATTGCAAAGTGGCTGACGCCCTGTCTGCAGAACAGATCGCGACCATGCGAGAGCGTGTGCTGCAACAGGCCGAAGGTGAGCGTCTTGCCGGCATTGCTCAACGCACGCCAAGTGGTCAGAACATTAATTGCTGCGTCAACAAAGGCCGATGTTTCGAATTGTTCATTGAGCAACATCCAAGCATTGCCCAAGGCGGACCGTTGGTAGAACAACTGGTGACAGAAGCGCTGGGCCCGGGCTGGATTTGTACGTCATTAATCGCCGCGATTTCACTCCGAGGTGGGGTGCCGCAAGCGCTTCACCAAGACCAAAGTAACGCCCTCGATTCCCGTAGCCCAATGACCGTTAATGTTTTAACCCCGATTACCGATGTGGATGAAACCACTGGCGGCACTCTGCTGATACCTGGCAGCCATACTGTTTTGTCTGAGGCCGTTCGTGAGGGTAAGCCTGTAGGCAAATTACCGCCGGCGATTAATTTAGATGCGAAGGCTGGGACCATGGTCATTACCGATGGCCGTTTGCTTCATGGAACCGGCATAAACCATACGGATCAACCTAGAATTGTGATGCTCAACGGCATGCAAAAGTCGTGGATGCGCCAGCAGGAGAACTGGATGTTGTCAGTACGATCGGAAGTGCTAGAGCGCGCCAGCGCCAAACTACTGCATCGTATGGGGTATCAGGCAACCACTGGAACACAGACCAATGAAGGGCATGGCTTTGGCGCTCAAGGCCTAGTTGATGAGGTGGCCGGGGCGCTGGTCGCTTTTCGTCTTGCTGCAGACCGCGGTGAATATGAGCGGGTGGGGGAACTCAGTTCCGAATCCAGTGACCAAGAGCTTAACGCAGCGTTTACCCTCCGAGACGTGGTGGGCACGGCGCGTCAAGGGGGTGTCAGTGCGCCGGTGGGTATTGGCAATAAGGGAATCAGATAGTCAGCTACCACCGACGGTTATGTTTGTACCTAGGGGTCCGTGAAACAGTCAGCAGTCTTGCCGTTAAAGATTGCCCGTCTCGGGGCCTTCAAGGCCCGGAAATATTTGTAATACCTTGTGGCCATGGTGCTTTCTGCACATTAGCCGCATTAACGTTTCGCCGATTCCCTCTCGGTTTGCAAAGATAAGTTGTCAGTGCAATAGAAGATGTCGTTCCTTGTGTTTTGCGCGCAGTTGCACATCGTGCTTATTCCCATGCGGGGAACGGGTCGTTCAAGATCGCCCAATATTTTTTGCCNTTTAAAACGTCTTCTTCGTTCAACAAGCACTTATCAAGAGCTTTTGTCATCGCCTTTTGATCAAGACCTTGACCGATAAAAACTAACTCCTGACGCATGTCTCCAAAAGGCTCTACCCATTGTTTTTTTATTGATGCCAGATAATCCGGGTCCGTTGGCCAATCCTNCTTAGGCACGGCTTTCCAAAACATCCCCGCGAACCCGTATCGTGCGATGCCGCCGGCCTGATTCCATTGGCCAGCAAACTGCGGCCGCGTGGCTAACCAAAAATAGCCTTTAGAGCGAATTAACTTTCCATAGCGATCTGTGCTGTGCAGAAACTGGTGGAATTTTTCTGGGTTAAACGGCCTTCGCGCTTCATAGGTAAAGCTGCCGATACCGTACTCCTCCGTTTCTGGGACATGCTCGCCGCGCATCTCTTTAAGCCAGCCCGGCGCTTGTTGCGCGCGCTCGAAGTCGAATAGGCCGGTATTGAGCACATCATCAAGATCCACTTGGCCGTGGGATATCGGAATGATTCTCGCGTCGGTATTCAGCGTTTTGAGAATCGCAGTGAGGCGTTCAACCTCAGCCGGCGTGGCCAAATCGGTTTTACTGATCAAAATAAGGTCCGCGAATTCGACTTGATCAGCGAGTAGATCCGCAACGCTGCGTTCATCGTCCTCGCCCAGAGACTCACCAGTCTCTTGCAGATATTTTGCCTCTTCATAATCTTTTAGAAAATTCACTGCGTCGACCACAGTCACCATGGTGTCGAGATCCGCAACATCAGAAAGTGAAACACCGTTTTCGTCGGCAAAAGTGAAGGTTTCGGCGACCGGTAAAGGTTCCGAAATGCCGGTAGATTCGATAACGAGATAGTCGAAACGACCGTCCTGNGCGAGTTTGGTGACTTCCTCTAAAAGATCCTCGCGTAGCGTGCAGCAAATGCAGCCGTTGCTCATTTCAACAAGCTTCTCCTCGCTGCGGTTGAGGGAAACTTCGCTTTGAACAATGGCCGAGTCGATATTTATTTCGCTCATGTCATTAACGATCACGGCGACCTTTCTGTCTTGTCTGTTGTTCAGAATATTACTCAAGACCGTCGTTTTGCCGGCGCCAAGAAAACCAGAAAGCACGGTCACAGGAAGTTTGGTCAGCGTATTGGAGTGCATCGATCCCACCTAAAAGTCATCAATGTTACACCATAACATTTAACTGCAATGCCATACAGATGTCAGCCCTAGTTTGCGCACATCTTTATGCTGCGGAAGTTTTAGCGGGTTGGGCCGTCTTTCAGATGGGTCTGAAGGTGGTCATGATTGCGATTACCGAAGGTAAAGAGGAACGTTAACTTTTATTGTAGCGCGCGTTNGAACAATGCCAGTGTTCGCCCCCAAGCCTTTTCAGCGGCGTCGTGGTTATAAACTCTGGAATCAAGTACGCACCAGCCGTGCATGGCCCCCTCGTAGACCTCGATTTCTGCGTCTAGCCCATGTTCTTTGAAGGCGTCACTCAGGGCGATTTTTGTATTTGGCTCGCGTTCGTCATCGTTTTCCGCCACGGCGATCAGAAACTGGGCGTTCATTTTAGGAATAAGTAGATGTGGGCTGTCGGGTTTGTCGGTGACAAGTCCGCCGCCATGATAGGAGCAGGCGGCGCCGATTCGATCCGCCGCCACCGCAGCGGTCCGCATTACAATCGGCCCACCCATGCAATACCCCATGGTGCCGATCTTACGCCCAGTATCCACAGCTGTTTGCTCATCCAGCCAATTTACAAAGGCGTTTGCGTCCGACTGGTGGGTTTTGGCCGACAGGTTTCGGTACATGGGCATCACTTTCTCGCGGGTCGATTCATCCTGAAAGCTCGCGCCCACTTGGACAACTGGCGCCTGCGCATCGCGGTAGTAGGGGTTGATACATAGAACCGCATAACCGCTTGCTGCCAGTCGCGTTGCCATCTCTCGAAAAGCAGGCCGCAGTCCCAGAATGTCGGGCCACATCAGTACGGCTGGGTGCGCGCCTCCGCCAGTGGGGTGCACGAATAACGCATCGCACTCACCATCCGGAGTTTTGATTCTAACTTCTTGCGTAGTAGTGGCTTTTGCGTTGGCAACGGGGGGCAGCATTGCAACCAATGCGGTGCCTGCAGCGAGTTTGCTGAATCGGCGCCGNGTCATTTTACTAAGATAGTTATCGGCTTCTCTATCGGTATTCTCGTCGCACATATCAAGCCTCGAACTTATTTGAGAGAAATGTATCACTGAATTTGGGATACAGGCTAGTTAGNGCTTTGCCATCCAATGTCTGCGGGCTTAAATAACGCATTGCATGAACGCTAAAACGACCGGGTCTCGCCAATTTTAAAAATCCACGGGGTTGGGGCGGCAGCAGGCGCACTATTGCCTGTGTTCAAAAAACGTTGGGGTGGTTCTGCAAGAGGTTCGTCAGAAAGGTCAAATGTTCCAAAATGTACGCCAAGTGCTTTGCTCGCGCCTAGATCAGAAGCTGCGTCAAAGGCTTCCTCTGGGTTCATGTGTGATTCGAGCATCATCGCTCTGGGTGCATAAGCGCCAATGGGCACAATCACCAGATCGAATGGGCCAAGTTGACGACCAATTTCAGTAAATCCGGGAAAATATCCGCTATCTCCNGCGTAGTAGACTNGCCGTTCNCCGCCAGTAACCGCCCAAGACGCCCATAAAGTCTTATTCGTGTCGGTGAGCGTGCGCTTGCTCCAATGTTGGCTNGGAAGACAGTGCACGGTCAGATTCTTGTAGGCGGTNNTTTGCCCCCAATCCAGTTCCACAACCTCAGTAATACCGTTTTCGCGCAGCAATTTGCCGTTACCCATGGGTACGAAAAACACAGTTTGTGGATTCTTTTTCGCGAGCGCGACGAGTGTTGGCAGATCAAGGTGGTCGTAGTGATTATGGGAAATTACGACAAAGTCGATAACGGGCAAATCCTCTAAGGTGATGCCTGGCGCCACATAGCGTCGCGGCCCTAATAACGGTACCGGGCTTGGGCGCTTGGACCAGATGGGATCGGTTAAAAAATTAATGCCGTCAATTTGCACCAAAGTTGTCGAGTGACCGACCCAAGTTACTGCAGGCTGGCCTGCTTGGATGTTCGCCTGCAATTGCGCGGCAGCGTCTTGGATCTGCTCCGGGGCTCCCTTGTCACTACGCAAGTAAGTTCCGAAGCGTCGCAACATAAAAGGAACCCGCACCGATGCGCTGCCATGAGCGATGTCGCCCTTGTCGTTGGTAAACACGCCATTGCTGTCCACCGGAGCACCGTTGGCGTAAGAAGGTGCAGGCTTGGTGGCTTCATTGCCCCAGATAAACTCAGGCAGCAATAGCAGCAGGGCGATCGATAACAGGTAATGCCTCGTCGGACGGTTTGTAACAAAAAACGCGCACGCATTGAAAGGCACTATTTGGTTGGCCCAGGGGTTATCAGTACCCAACGTATTGCTCGTAGAATTGCTTCGGTCTGCGAAAGGGTGGTCTGCTAAAAACATCTTTTTCGGCGATGCGGCCATCTTTGAATATGTAACGCTTAACCTCAACTCTCTCGAATGTTTCGCTAGTGGCGATATCGGTTCCGAACACCCTATAAGGGAAAAAAGCCGTGACCTGATCTCTTGTTTGCATTGTTCGTGTGACGTCGTTCACAAGTATTGAATAGGTAAAGTCGTCGGGTACCACCTCATACGTTGCGTCGAGGTCTCGTTTGAAAATGCGCGTCCGAATTTTTAAAGAGCAAATCTCGCTCGGATTCCGTGAGGTTCATATCCTTGCCCTTAATGTTTGTTCTGTATGCGTCCGTCTCGGTATTGATGTACACCAAAANTTATCTATTCCCGCCCGCGAAATAATGGGTGGGGTCGCCCCCCAAGCGAGAGAATATTAAGTAATGGCGAATTTTGCAGAGGATTTTTTTAGCAGAGACCTTTTGATGATGAAAGCCAGTACCCAGCTCAATCCGTAAATTTTTAGTACCCACGCCATTGTTGACGGCGACTATTGTTTTGCCTTTATCTCCTGCTGTACATCCATACTGCCGACGGTATTTCGTACATCTCGGGCAATCCAGACAAGCCAGCAAGCGAAGGCAGTTACCACCNGNGCTATTGGCAAAANNGCTACTGCNGCAAGCCAGAAAGCGAAAAAGACTANCCAGCGTCTGAACGCAGCAGCGAACCGNTTTGGAGGCGANGGCACGCCNGGNGAATATACAAAGGACTTGACCCCTAGAAACCAACCGTTTGCAATTAGTGCGGCGATAAATACCGGGCGCGGTGGCGGCGCGCTATCGATCTCTGGCTGGTCATCGTGGGCTGCATCTCCCGCTGCATCTCCGGCAGTGAGAGACTCTTGAATCTCATTCCATGCGTACTTTGCAGTCGGCCTCGCCAAGGTGCCGTTTAAATTTTCTTCAGAAGGCACAGAGCGCCAGCGATACAGTATCCGGCCCGAATTTGTTAGCGCGAGAACGCCGGGTTGGAAGTAACCCTTCGGGTGCTCTACCTTCCAATCCGCCCCGCGTTGCANGAACTCCAGATCGCCCTTGTTGGCATAGAGCGTAAGCCAATCCCGTTCACTGCATGTCTTGGGTATTTCTTGGTGTGGGTCGCCGACATTTTCAAAGTTCAGTTCCCAGTGCTCGTGCGCTTGGTTGGCCAGATTCTGCGGCTCGCTGGTAATGGCGTAAATCTCCCCGCCTGCAGCGCGTATTTCCGCGACAACCCCTGTATCCACGTAGCTCCGTAACTCGGAGCGACAGGGGGGTCACCAAAAACCTCGGTAAAAAAGCAGGACGACAAACGGGTGTTGCGATAGCGTTCTATCGATCCAAGCGGCGCGCACGCCCGGTGGTGGGTCAAGATCAGCTTGGAGCTTATCAGCTTGTGGCGTTGCGATGCGCTCCGCGGGCTCGACTACCCAAGCATCGGTCGAACCTGTAACTCGGAAGGAGCGTTGTTCGCAGCGGTCGCCACCGCACAGGATTAGTTTTAGCTCATCCGATCCATTCAGTGCTTCATGAGGATCGAGAATGCCGGTCACTTTGAAGATATCTTCAGCGGATTCGGTTGACTGATTGAACCACGTAACCGCTGCGGCAACGCGCGGCGCCAGCTTATCGGGAATTGTCTCGCTAACCTGAGGCACTCTTTTTCCCCCTGCAAAAAACAGAAACGCGTAGCTGTAGGATAAAAGGGCATGTAAGCATGGTTGGGTACGGCGGGTCTACTTCGGTTCGTAGCGCGACGCGCATTTGGCTAGAGGATTTGACTCGCTTTGTGTTGGTCGGCTCCACAAAGACGTTGCAGTCCATTTCTCACCGGCTGATTAAGCTGCCCGCTGCTGTTTAGGATATATGTGTAGGGACGTTTGCTCATCAATGCCGCTTTGTAAGGCGCGCGACACCCTGTTGTTAAGCCGAGTGGGGAATAGGTCATGGCTGAGGCGCTCATGGCGCTAATTCGCCAGTGGTGACCCAAGCTTTATGACGTTATGGTTAGGTCGGGAGACGGAGGATGTGATGACAAGACAACATGAACAAAATTCGGTAACGGAAGCGGCTTCGAATACACACATGACGCGTAGCGAGGTGATTACCGGGCTGGGCCTCGAAAAGTATGTTATGCAACTGGAAGTCGACGGGCTCTGTGTCGTGCCGCCAGAAGTGCACGGGGTTCCTATGAGTGTATTCGACGATATGGTGGACTTTATTCTCGCCAAGTCTGAAGCACTTGTCGGCTGCAAATTCAGCCTCGAGCGCGGACCCCATGCAGAGGTGTCTTTCAGTGGCAGAAAGGGGCGCACGAGTCTGGCTGAAGATCCTGCGAAAATTACTCAATTTTTGATTCAGCAGCTGAGTAGTGAAAAACGGATGTTTCGGGATTTGGCAATTAACACTGTAGTGGTTGCTTTGATGCGGCATATGATTGGCGCCAACGCGACGCGCTTCTCGAGCAATAATTCATTTGTTAAGTGGTGCGGCGATTTCGGCTACGGTCCATCACTTGGTTTGCACGCCGATCAAACTGCGGTGCCCTTACCCTGGGGCCGAACAGCCCTCACCGCGAATACGAATTGGTGTTTAACGGATTACACCCTAGAGGGCGGTGCGTTTGCTTACGTGCCCGGTTCGCATCGTTTCGCCAGCCGCCCGCAATTCCCAATGGCAGTTGAACAAGCTGTGCCGGTAGAGGCGCCAAAGGGCTCTATTATCGTATTCCACGGTGCGACTTGGCACGGNGCCTTTCCGCGGAAAATTCCTGGCATGCGNATTTCGATTGCTAACTATTATCGGCATATGATGGTCACNTCTCAGGAAGACTTTCGTAATTCGTTTGACCGGNGGCNGGCTGAGGATTGCGNNGATCCAGAGTTATTNAANNCGNTGAGCGGTTTCGACGATGAATTTCCCTACGCNCAGGCATCCCAGCCGATTCCACGAGTTGTCGATTCAAGCTCAAGTCCATAGCGAAAGGGCTATAAGTCTGTTGAGACTTTGCCCCGGCGATTCATTGGGCATCGAAGTTGTTGTTGCCGCTGTGATGCATTGCTAGGTGTCTCGCTCGCATCGCATTGTTAATACCCTCTTTTGTGACAACTGTTCGGGTGGTGCAACGGCAGATCGAAAGCGTGGGCCA